>JAXHTS010000034.1 GCA_034190085.1 Spirochaetota bacterium | reverse complement strand
GAGCCTGGTATTCCTTGCGCAGAGCCTGGTATTCCTTGCGCAGAGCCTGGTATTCCTTGCGCAGAGCCTGGTATTCCTTGCGCAGAGCCTGGTATTCCTTGCGCAGAGCCTGGTATTCCTTGCGCAGAGCCTGGTATTCCTTTTGTTGATTTTAGATATATTTGAATTACGAATATATCCCCAGTTTAGTAGGGTATGAGTAACCTTAAGAATAGAAAGGTGATATATACCTACTCTTCTATATATACCAAGGTTATATGAAATTGCTGGCTGGGATTTTTTTATTTGTTAAAAAATAGACTAATAAAGATTGAATTTCGGCACTAATGAAAAGCCGCTCCTCCATGAGCGTCTATATAACATATAGATATAAAATAACTGTAATGCAGCATTTTATCAAGAGTTTATGTTTGATTCTATTTTGTTTGACCTAATTGCTGTATTTTTGTTAACTTGCTGCAAGATTGAGGGGAGATTGTCGAAACAGCTTGTCTTTTCATATAATTTTAATTAAATTGTATGTAAGTACAAATGAATTAAAATGAGCCTGGGTTTAGCCTGTTTTCGGGGAACAAATAAACTAGCTATAACAACCTATATTTAATTATATTCATAATTATTCGGGATTGTATTTTCCGTGCGTATAATTATTTTTTTATATAATGGGGTTCCTGTAAAAGTTGATATCTAAGAAATTGATGCTGAATATCAGCGATTACATGCGATTATATCCGTTTATACTCAGTGAAAACGGTATAATATACTTTTTACAGTAACAGGATATAATTACATTTAAATTTCAAAGGAGAATTTTTATGAGAAGATTTGCAGGTATGGTTTTTGTTGGTTTAATTATGTTTTTGGGCATGAGCTTGGTCGGCTGCGGTGATGATGGCGGAGGAAGCGACATACCGATCATACCGGGCTCCACCGCAGTCACGGGCGTATCGCTGAACAAGAGCAGCACAACCATAGGTGTTGGTTTATCGGAGCAGTTGACAGCCACAGTTGAGCCTGCCGATGCTGCGGACAAGAGCGTGAGTTGGTCAAGCGATAATGAAAGCATTGCCACAGTGGCATCAGATGGCACTGTGACAGCTATTGCGGCGGGAATAGCGACCATTACAGTAACTACAACGGATGGAGGATTTACTGCTGTATGTGAGGTTATGGTTATTCCGAAAGACATGGTGTATGTGCCAGGGGGCACATTTCAGATGGGGTATGACGGTGTTGCAACGCCAGTGCATGAGGTTACTTTAAGCAATTTTTATATGGGTAAATACGAGGTGACGAATGCGCAGGTGGTTGAGGTTTTCAACTGGGCGAATGCAGAGGGGAAGTTTGTGGAAGTTAATGAAAATACAGTAAGGAATACTGGAGATAGTCAGGAACTGCTTGATTTAGATGATGATGATGATGATGAAGGTTGTCATTGTCTTATAGAATACATTGGCGGGACATTTTCAGTTAAGTCTGGCCTTGGCGATGACGGAAATGGGGACAGTGTTGATCTGTCGAACTATCCATGCGTAGAGATAAGCTGGTATGGGGCTGCTGCGTTCTGTAACTATTTGAGCGAGATGGAGGGGTTGACGCCCTGCTATGACTTGAGTGATTGGAGCTGTAATTTTAGCAATAATGGCTACAGGCTTCCTACAGAGGCGGAGTGGGAATATGCGGCCAGGTATATTGACGGAATTAGCTGGCTTCCAGGTAATCATGCAAGCGGAGATGAAACAGGTTATTGTTATCCGATTGATGGAGGAGAATCAACGGTTTTTGGAGATTATGCATGGTATTATGATAATTCAGGAACTACTCCGCATAGCGACTTATGGAGCAGTCGAGGAACACATGAGTTTAGTACAAAGGCTGCAAATGAGCTTGGCTTATATGATATGAGCGGGAATGTATATGAGTGGTGCTATGACTGGTGGAGCAGCTATGGCAGTGGTTCGGATATAAACCCAACAGGGCCAATAAGCGGTACTGACCGCGTGCTACGGGGTGGAGACTTTACCGACGACTCCAACGACCTGTGCGCTTCTAATCGTCGTGACAACGCCCCGTTCGAATCGAGCTCTGGCTTTGGCTTCCGCTTTGCGAGGACTTATTAGTTTTTGGCAGAGCCTTTTTAAGCACCTTCTGTGCAGGCTCTGCATTAGCTCATCCGTGAGCGTCAGATTTTTACATTTTTACCTTTTTGAGTTTTTTTTAAAGCTGGGGGATACAAGGGGGCAAGGCCCCCTTGTTCTATTTTTTTGATGTAGGTTATTGAAAAAGCGTATTTCGGTCATAGACAACTTGAGAATCCCTAACAGATTCTTTCAAAAAAAAGGACTTGTCTCACTTTACTCATTTGTATCAAAAAATGAATATCAAAGGGTTTCCCCTTGCTATTCAGGGGCAATGCTAAACGGGCATAATGACAAATTCCCTTAGGGGTCGCCCAGGGCGAGAAAAATGCACGCTGGTAAATATAGGGAATTGACCCTATTGCGACAACGTGGAGGCGGTGGCGAAAGCCACTGTCTTACCCACTCATCAGAAATGATATTTTCGATCAATTAAGACACCACTCTATTTCATTTGACCTAATTGCTGTATTTTTGTTAACTTGCTGTAAGATCGTGGGGAAATGGGCGAAACCGCTTGATTTTACAAATAATTTTAATTATTTTATATTCAAATGAGTTAAAACTAGCCTGGGTTTAGCCCAATATCATTAAATATAGCATTCTAAGTTTTTTATATAAAATCAGATTTTATTTTCTGTAAAGTATGACTTCATAGATTCCTGCATTCGCAGGAATAACATTGAGGTTTAACCTGTTTTTGGGTAATAAATAAACTATATCGCTATAACGACGTATACTTATCAATATTCATAATTATTCGGGATTGTATTTTCCGTGCGTATAATTATTTTTTTATATAATGGCGTTCCTGTAAGAGTTGATATCTAAGAAATTGATGCTGAATATCAGCGATTACATGCGATTATATCCGTTTATATGCAACGGAAACTCTATAATATACTTTTTGCGTTAACGCCATATAATTGGATCAATATTTCAAAGGAAAATTTTTATGAAGAGATTTGCAAGCATGGTTTTTGTTGGTTTAGTTATGTTTTTGGGCATAGGCTTAGTCGGATGCGGAGATGATGATGGAGGCAGTGACATACCGATCATACCGGGCTCCACTGCAGTCACGGGGATAACGCTGAACAAGAGCAGCACAACCATAGGTTTAGGTTCAACTGAGCAGTTGACAGCCACAGTTGAGCCTTCTGATGCTGCGGACAAGAGCGTGAGTTGGTCAAGCGACAATGAAGGCGTTGCCACAGTGGCATCAGATGGCACAGTGACAGCTATTGCGGTGGGAACAGCTACCATTACAGTAACTACAACAGACGGTGGATTTACCGATGAATGTGAGGTGACGACAGTTATTATTGACGTCACGGGCGTATCGCTGAACAAGAGCAGCACATCTATTCCAGTAGGTTCAACGGAGCAGTTGACAGCCACAGTGGAGCCTTCTGATGCTGCGGACAAGAGCGTGAGCTGGTCAAGCGATAATGAAGGCGTTGCCACAGTGGCATCAGATGGCACAGTGACAGCTATTGCGGTGGGAACAGCTACCATAACTGTGGAAACAACATACGGTGGATTTACCGCTGACTGTGAAGTGACGGTTATAATTCCAGTCACGGGGGTAACGCTGAATAAGGGCAGCACAACCATAAATGTAGGTTCAACTGAGCAGTTGACAGCCACAGTTGAGCCTTCTGATGCTACGGACAAGAGCGTGAGCTGGTCAAGCGACAATGAAGGCGTTGCCACAGTGGCATCAGATGGCACAGTGACAGCTATTGCGGCGGGAACAGCGACCATTACAGTAAGTACAACGGATGGAGGATTTACTGACACCTGCGAAGTGACGGTCCCGCATAGAGCTGGCGACAGTGAGACGCTTTCAGCCGGTGGTGTGAGCTTTAACTTAGTCTATGTCGAGGGGAAAAGCTTTCCAACAGTAACAAATGACAGCGGAACAGCAGAGGTAGGCGATTCCTATTGGATTGGCGAGACTGAGTTGACTTATGAGCTTTGGGATGCGGTACACACCTGGGCCACAACCAACGGTTACAGTTTTGCCAATGCAGGCATTATGGGCGACGGAACAGGTGATACAGCTCAGCATCCTGTGACCATGATAAACTGGCGGGACTCTATGGTCTGGTGCAATGCACTTACCGAGTATTACAATGAGCAGAATGGAACAGGTTTTACACCTGTTTATACAGACGACGATACACTGTCTGGAACACCAATCAGGGATTCGCGGGATAGCAATTGGGCTCAGTGCGATGCTGTTGTTCCGGTTGACAATGCAACCGGTTTTCGACTGCTTACGAGCAATGAATGGGAGCTTGCGGCGCGGTATATATCTGATTTCAACGGCGATGGAGATATTGAGGACAGTGGCGAATTTTATCCAGGAGATTTTGCCAGTGGTGCTGATGCTGATTATGACGATATAGCGTTATCTGACTATGACGGCGATGGAGACCAGGACGAAACAGGGGATGTGGCCTGGTATTGGGATAACAGTGGTTCCAGCACACATGAAGTTGGTGATAAAGATGATAATGCGCTTGGTATTTATGATATGAGCGGCAATGTGTGGGAATGGTGTTTTGATTTGAGCGGTTCGGACCGCGTGGGACGTGGCGGGAGCTGGCTCTATTCTGCTGGCTACATGCAGGTTGGCCGTTGGGGCAGCAACGTTCCGTATTACGAGAACATCATCGGAGGCTTCCGCTTTGCGAGGACTCCGTAACCTTTTGGATTTTTACCTTTTTTGTTTTTTACATGGGGGATACAAGGGGGTTTCAACCCCCTTGTTCTATTTTTTTTATGTAGGTTATTGAAAAAGCGGTACGAAAACTGTCTGAACCACTGATTATTTATGATTAAGGGATAAACCGTGATTAAGAGTGAATACAAGTATTCTGATTTAACATCTGAGATAATTGGATGTGCGATGAGAGTTCATTCTGCTTTAGGGAATGGTTTTCAAGAAGTTATTTATCAGAGAGCATTGGCTATTGAAATGGAAGATTCTGGTTTATCCTTTAATCGAGAATATGAGATGCCAATATTCTATAAAAATCAGCAAATCGGCACACGAAGGGTTGATTTTTTAATTGAAACAGTTATAAGTGTCGAATTATAGGCGCTTTCTAAACTAGAAGATGTTCATTTAGCGCAAGGTCTTAATTATCTTGAGGCATACGATTTAGAAGTAGGGTTATCAATTAACTTTGGATCTAAAAGTTTGGAATTTAAACGTTTATTAAATAAGAAGTTCAACCAAAAAGATCAAGGCAATCATTTAATCAAGTAAAATCAGTGGTTCAGACGATTGGCAAAGAAACTTCTGTAAGAGAGGGCATACCTCCCTTTGTAATAGTTAGAAACAGTCATTTGAGCGAAATTGTCAGAAAAGAGATAAAGATCCTTGAAGTGCTTAAAGAGATTTACCCTGTTAAATCCGCTATGCCATTGGCTTTGCCAATTTAACAGGATTTTAGCAGGCGATTCATGTGCCGCAATCTGAAATTTCACAATAGGCCAGAAATACGCAAATACTCCATTAATTTGGGTTCATCCTTTGCAAACTCCTTTAAAGTATCCACTAAGACTTTCTCACGGTGGGTCAATTCATCTATCCTTGTGTGAACCGGTGCAAGGGTTGTTCGCCTGTCCCAGAATACTAAGCCCCCAACAAAGATCATTACACCCAGGAAACCACCAATCATTGTAGCCCATATCAGATCGATCCGATCATTGAGCTTATCGATCCGTTCATTAACCTTGCCTATCTCAGTTGTAAGCCGCTCATTGAGCTTATCAATACGCTCAAGGATAAGCTGGTCCGCTGGAGAGAGACGGATGGTTTCTCTGGAACGTTCGTTAGCATATCCCCACCCAGTTAGGGCCAGAGACCAATATATTGCAAGAAATAATAAAAATGCCTTATGCATAGCTTATTCTCCCCTATACGCTATCACAAAACACCTGGCTTTTGGGGTATCACTCTTCTCAGTAACCTCAATCAGCATATCTTCCTGTACCTGAATGTTCTGTTACTGGATTGTGTCTTTAATCTATTCCGTAATTTTTTATGTGTCAATAAAAAAACGAGCATGAACGCCCAGGTCTCTTAATGAATGATACTTCATGCTTGATAAATTGTAAATTGTTACAATCATTCTATGCTTTAACAAAAGAAACCATGGAAATGGAGACATCAAATTTCTTTGCAAAATATTGGATTGGAAAGACTATAAAAGAAATAATGAATGATTTTGATGATGTGATGAAAGAGGTGAGAGTTAAGAAGCTACCTGATTGGGACAAGATATAATAAATATCATATAATATCAATATAGTGATGATATATCAGAATGAAATAACATTATTTTCCAATCAGTATCATCTTTATTAATGAAGATGCTATAATAATAAGGGAAAAAAATCCCAGCCAGCAACACCCTATAACAGCAGATTTAGGCAAGGGCTTCGCCATATTTTTCTTCCGCTTCGCTCCAGAAAAACCTCTTAAACCCGCAACTCGTTGTACGAAATGAACGCGCAATAACTAAATGCTAATACTATGGAAAATAAAATTTATATTGATAAAGCAATTTTTTTCAAAAGTATCGATGAACTTGAAATAGAATTAGAAACACCTATCGGATTTTTTGAACATCTTTAAAAGGAAGACGATTGGTCTATTTATAATAAAATTACATGCATTAATCGAAGCAGCATGCACTTAATTAATATTATATCATTTTAATGAAAAAGAACTTTATGATATTATTTCAAAATTAGAACTGAGCAACAAATCAACATAAATAACTAACATACTCAAAATATACAGGCATCACCAACTGATAGGTTTCTCCCCCTTCACAAATTTTATTAATTTATCAAAGATTAATAAAATATTTATCCTTCCTAAACCGATTAACATATATTTTTTATAATGAAAACTTTAAAAGGGAGGTGATGAAAAAAGCAGAAACCAATTTTAATTGGTAAAGAAAGTACAAAAAATTATTAAACTAAAGGAAAAGAGGAGCTAACTCTAATGAATTTAAATCCATCAAAACTATTATCTAGATCAGTAGGTATTATCGGAGTCTGTACAATTAGTTTATGTCAATTCTATTGTGATATTGAAATGGAGGAAACAATTGGCAAGTGGATGTCTAGTGATTTTCATCAGCACACTTATTATACTGATGGTTCCACTACTTTTGATTTCGTTATGAGTAAAAATGAAGAGTATGGATTGGACTGGTGGGCGAATTCAGAACATGGTGGAGAGAGGAACAGGGATGGAAATGGTAATTACTGGGATGATATCATTTTCTATCCACAAAATCCAATCCTGGGAGATTATGAAGAGAGCAATGGACACCAAGAAATGTGGAGATGGCAGAGCTTAAGGGATTTTGTTTATCCGGACATAGTTGAGTCCAGAAAATTGTATTCTGATAAATATATTATTTCAGGACTCGAATGGAATGTTCCTGGTCACGAGCATTGCAGCGTTGGTGTTGTTGCAAAGGATGCTAAGGCTATTAGCGCTTTTGAATATATGTTTGATCGTTCTGATGATGATACTATACTAGCCGTGAAGGGGAGATAACTTCCTTTGGCACTTTAAATAAGCAGAATAGTAAAAGATATGAATGGATTGACGGAGAAAAGATTAAAAATCAAGTAGATGCATAACAAGCTCACTAGGATGCATTAAGAGCTGCATCATAGATGCAGAAGCAATATGATAAGGATTTAATTGATGATGCATGGATCCTATTTGCTCACATTGAAAGAAAAGGTGCATGGGATACTGAAAGGGCTGCCAGCGATGGCTCAACTGGTTTAAAATTGTAATAGTTAAGATAATATCTGACATTCCGATAATAAAACTGACACTTATTCCCCCCGGGGGGAATAAGTGTCAGTTTTCGGCAAATACAATTATGAGGAGTGTCTATGAACCAAGAAGACAAAATAATCAAAACAAAAGTTGGTCTAATAAGACTTGCAAAAGAATTGGGTAATGTATCACAAGCATGTAAAGTTTTTGGATATTCAAGAGATAGCTTCTACAGATTTAAAGAACTTTATGAGAATGGAAGTAAAGAAGCGCTAAAAAAGATTAGCAGAAAAAAGCCTAATATTAAAAATAGGATCAATCCTATAATAGAAGATGCATTTTTAAGATGGCCATTGATCGCCCGGCTTGTGGCCAAATGCGGGTATCTAACGATTTGAAGAAAGATGGTTTATTCGTTTCCCCAGGTGGAGTAAGGAGTATTTGGCAAAGACATGATCTGTAGACATTTAAGAAGAGGCTTAAGGCCTTAGAGTCAAAAGCTGCTCAGGATGATTTAGTATTAACGGAGGCAAAATTAGTAGCTTTAGAGAAAGCCAAAAGGGAAAAGGAGGCCTATGGAGAGATAGAAACGGAACATCCTGGCTATTTAGGATAACAAGATACGTTTTATGTTGGGACAATGAAAGGTGTTGGCCGAATATATCAACAGAGTTTTATTGATACTTATACAAGGTTGCTTTTGCTAAACTCTACACTACTAAAACTGTTATTACAGCTGCGGATATTTTAAACGACAGAGTGTTGCTATTTTTGAGGAGCAAGGGATTCCTTCTTTGAGGATATTAACAGATAGAGGGACTGAGTATTGTGGGAAAATTGAAAACCATGAATATCAGTTGTATTTAGCAGTTGAAAATATTGATCATTCTAAGACAAAAGCCATGAGTCCTCAATCGAATGGCATTGGTGAAAGATTTCATAAGACTGTGTTGAATAAATTTTATCGCGTTGCTTTTAGAAAAAGATTTACAGAGATTTAGAGGAGTTACAAGAAGATCTTGACGATTGGATAAAATAATATAATGATGATAGGCCACATACTGGCAAGTATTGTTACGGAAGAACGCCCATGCAAACATTTCTAGATTCGAAGAATATTGCTCTATAAAAGATGCTGGATAATAACTTACAGACAACAAAAGAAAATGAGAGTGTCAGGTTAAATGTTGTATAGTACATAACTGTCGAATTATTATGATAATGTACAAATTGAATTTAATACTATTTACATTAACAACGATTATATTAACATTTATGGTTATTATTTTATTATCATGCTCATCTATGGGAAGTGACCCAAAGGGTGACCGATTGGACAAAATAATGAATTCAGAACAATATAATCGCAGGAAAAATAAATTTCAAAATCCTCATAATACACCAATATCCACAGGAAGATCATGGGTAGTTATAATGTACGATTTTATTTTTAAGACCAAGGGCCGCACACCAAAGGAAAAACTGCCAGTAGCCCCACTAAAATTATCAGAATTAAAAATAATAAATAAAAATCTTCGATTTGCATGGCTTGGTCACTCAACAGTTCTTTTAGAGATTGATTCAAATCGAATTCTTATTGATCCAGTTTTTTCTACCTATGCATCCCCGGTTCCATTTATGGTAAAACGTTTCCAGCCACCTGTGTTAACCATCGATGAAATTCACAATATTGACATTATACTTATTTCTCATGATCACTATGACCACCTTGATTACAAAACAATTACAAAATTAAAGGCTCGCGATATTCAATATGTTGTTCCTTTAGGTGTAGGCTCACACCTGGAGTCCTGGGGCGTTGATAATAAAAAAATAACTGAATTGACATGGTGGAATTCCACCAATCATAAAGGATTAAAATTAACCTGCACGCCCGCACAGCATTTTTCTGGTAGAGGTTTTTTCAATAGAAATAAAACGCTATGGTCTTCCTGGTCTATACAAGGACAAAATGAAAACATCTTCTATAGTGGAGATTCCGGTTATGGGAAACACTATAAGGAAATCGGTAATCGATTAGGACCATTCGATCTAACATTTCTAGAAAATGGGGCTTACAGTTTAGATTGGAAATTTGTACACCAACTTCCAGAGGAAGCTGTTCAAGCGCATATAGACTTAAAAGGCGAAGCGATGATTCCTGTCCACTGGGGTATGTTCAATCTGGGTTTGCACACATGGTTTGATCCAATTATTAGAATAACAGATGAGGCAGAAAAGCGAGGTGTAAGAATAATCGTACCTAAACTTGGGCAACTTATATCAATGGATAAGAATTATGTCTTGGAAGATTGGTGGTCAGAGATAATCTCAAGGGAGACGAATTAACTTTATATACCATATATCAATAATATCTATACATCCCACAAGCCAATCTTGAATAAACCTGCAGCCGTAAAAAGCTCCTTTAGGAATAATAATTCAAATCAGTACAGGTGTATTGATAATCGAATTGAATGCATAAATCCATCTTGTTTCTTAGTTGACGTATAGGACTCTTCATCACATCATGTTATTGACTTTGAAGGAATAGATTGGTTAAGAATATGTATTCAATAAAGAAAATTGTCAATCATTATGGCAGGGATTATAGTATTAATTATATATACAGACAAAGGTCAAGCGATCTTATAGTCTTTTTACACGGTATAGGTTGCTCTCAGGATTCCTTTGCTGATGCATGGGTTATTAGCTACCTGATGGAATTTTCCATTCTTACCTTTGACTTCATAGGATATGGAAATTCATCTAAACCAGAAGATTTCTCCTATACAATGGAGGATCAGGCAGATATCTGCGAAAAACTCATCAAAAATTATCCTGAACAAAGAATACACATCGTTGTTCACAGCATGGGTGGCGCAATAGGATTATTACTATCAGATAACATGTTAAAGTCTGCAATATCATTCGCTAATATTGAGGGGAATCTCATTAGCGAAGATTGCGATCTCGTTAGCAGAAAAACAATAAATCAGCCTTACAAGGAATTTGAGGCAAAATATATTAAGAGATGCGAGTCGCCATCAGACAAAGATAAAAAAAAATATTTCGATCTGAACCAAACCTCACCTATTGCATTCTATAAGAGTTGTGAATCATTAGTAGAATGGTCGGACAGTGGAATATTGATACAAAAATTTAAAAGTTTGAATTGCAAAAAGGCATACTTCTATGGAGATAAGAACTCAGATATGAAAATACTTGCTGAACTTGACGGGATAGAAAAGATTAAAATTGATAATAGCGGTCATTTTGTCATGAATGATAATCCTGAGGAGTTTTATTCAAAACTCTATAGTTTAATAACAAATACCCTGTAATAGACAATTTCAATATATTCTAATGATGATAGTTATTCCTAAATACTACATACCTCTAAAACACCAACGGAATAGTATATTAATATAATAGAAGTGCTCAGCATAAGGAGGAGAAAGGGATATGAAATTTTGTCCTATCTGTGGAAACAATTTGATCATTGCAGAAGAGGGTGGGAAGCAACGTCAACGCTGCTCGAGCGCGACATGCAATTATGTATTCTGGGATAATCCGGTCCCAGTTGTTGCAGCAATAGTAGAGATTGATGACAGAGTAGTTATGGCTCGTGGTGTAGGATGGCCAGAAGGGATGTACGGACTTATCACAGGATTTCTTGAAAAGGAGGAGACTCCAGAATCAGCCATCCTTCGAGAAGTTAAAGAAGAACTCAATTTAATAGGAGAGATTGTCAGCTTTATCGGATATTACTCATTCTATGAGATGAACCAACTAATTTTAGCCTTCCATGTGAAAGCAGAGGGAGAGATAATAACAAATGAAGAAATTTCTGAAATTATGCTTGTACCTCCAGAAGAGTTGGAACCCTGGCCCTTTGGAACAGGGTATGCAATACGTGATTGGTTAGACAAAAGAGGAGATAGATAAAAGCGGCTTTCGTAGAATTAACGAATAATTTTGTTGTAACTTATCTTATATAATATTTTTTCAGAATTGAAAAGAGTACCAATTGAGTAATTATGGAGAAGATACTTGTTAACTTAGGATATTTCCTAATGCTATTAGCGTTAGCCATTCGGGATATACTATGGCTTCGCAGCATCTTGATGTTAGGGCAACTTCTTCTCTTTACTTATTCTTTAATTGTAGATAATTATACAGTGGCTTTCTGGAATATGCTCTTTTTCATTATCAACACCATTCAGGTAGTGCGACTCATAAGAGAACGAAGACCGATTGAATTGCCAACAGAGTTGAACGATCTCTATCAAAGCATATTCTCATCAATGAGTAAAAGAGAGTTTCTCCTCTTTTGGCATATGGGAAGCATTAAAGTGATATGCAATGAATTGATGATTAGGAAGGGCGATCATCTGGAAGAGATTTCGCTTATATTATCAGGTTCTGTAAATGTGGTTAAGGATGGCAATTGCATAGCACAGTTATCAAGGGGAAGTTTTATCGCTGAGATGAGCTTTATTACTGGTGAACCTGCATCAGCGGATATTATTGTCAATGACAACATTAAGTATATATCATGGGATCAGGACAAGCTTAGAAGCATGGAACAATTATATCCTGATTTATTGATTAAGATCCAGAATATACTTGGTAAGGATCTTGTAAGCAAGATTAAGTTAGCAACAATTAAGTAATCCAGTTTATTATTTTCCATTAGAATTATTTGAATAGGTTTTTTTCTTAACTACCCCTACATGGATGATCTTGGTGCTAATAGACAAGCATTATATAATGCAATGGATCTAATTTGATATCCTAATTCATTATTATTCTATCAAGTGAGGTATATCAGCGTCAATGAAGTTTGTTAAATATCATGCTTTGGGCAATGACTATATTGTTTTGAATCCAATAGATTTAGATACAAAATTAGATATCAATACAATTAAACTGATTTGTCACAGAAATTACGGGATTGGATCAGATGGCATCCTTATTGGACCATATGAATCTTCAGAATGTGATTTTGGATTGAGCATCCTCAATCCGGATGGCAGTGAGGCAGAAAAGAGTGGAAATGGTCTACGCATTTTTTCCCGCTATCTCTGGGATATTGGACTTGTTCATGATGATACCTTTACAATATTAACACTAGGAGGTCAGGTGAAATCCCAAGTTCTTGATAAAGGCAGTAGTGTTACTGTTGATATGGGAAGAGTCAGCTTTCAGAGTAATAAAATACCTGTAACCGGCCCACAGCGGGAGGTTATAAATGAAACGATTATAGTAGATGGATCTGAATTAAAATTTTGCTCTGCTACTATTGGAAATCCACATTGTGTTGTCCTTCTGGATGAGATATCAGAGCAAACTGCTCACAAGTATGGGCCAGTGATAGAGCGTGACTCCCGTTTCCCGAATCGGACGAACGTTCAGTTTATGAAGGTGTTGGATAAAAATAATATTCAGATCGAAATATGGGAACGCGGTGCTGGATATACACTGGCCTCAGGCAGCAGCAGCAGCGCTGCAGCAGCCATTGCCTATAGATTAGGATTATGCAATTCAAACATTGCTGTTCATATGCCCGGTGGGAAGATTGCCATCTCCATCTCAAAGGACTTTTCAATTATTATGACTGGTTCAGTAACCAGGATAGCTGATGGGAATATCTCAAAAGAGATGCTAAATCAGAAAATCTAATAGTTTTCTGAAAATAAAGTATAATATGGATTATCATCTCCTTCAATCTCATAATGATTACAACAGACATGACACCAAGGAATAAATCGCATTCTTTTACGGTTTAGTATAATTCATAGTTATATTTCAAGCTTTCAATAAAAAAGAGAATAGAAAGTACTTGCATTGATTTAAATTTAACATTATTGTAGATCATCATAGAAAACTGGAGAATATAATATGCCACTTTCAAATCTACTTGAAGAAGCGAAACAATTCGAAATTCAATCTTATAGTAAACAGGAAAAGCTAAAGGATATGAAAAAAACTCATATTCCTTTCTCCGGATCACCTCGAAAACATCCTCATGACTCTGAAAAGATAATCTTATTATCTGATCCATATAGCACCAACAACTTCTATTATGAATTCAAGATTAAGGATATTTCTTTTGTTGAAGAATTACCAAATATAGTCAATCTGGAAGAGGAAGTATTTACAATGGTCAGGATTTGGGTAAAAAAATCAAGTGTAGGATTAAGGTGTACTCCTTTTATTGTTGCTGACTTGAATATATAAATAATTATAAATTATACATCAATGGAACTTTAAGGACAACAGGATAAATCTTACAGAATAGTCATAGAGTACAATATTGACCTAACAAATACTATACTGATTAAAGATCAGCATACACCTCATGAAGTTTATATATAATGATGATACAGATTACAGACATCATTGCTATTGATGAAAATGAAATTAAACTAGACTTCATCCGAGCCTCAGGTCCAGGTGGACAAAATGTAAATAAAGTCGCATCAGCGGTACAACTTCGCTTTGATGTGGGCAACTCACCTGGCTTACCCATTGATGTCCGGGAACGCTTAGCGCATATCGCTGGCAAGCGGATAACTGAAGATGGGATATTAATTATTGATGCTAGACGATACCGCACTCAGGAGCGGAATCGTCAGGAAGCTATAAATCGTCTGATTGATTTGATCCGCAAGGCATCCAAAAAGCCAAAATTGCGCCGTAAGACAAAACCAACCCTAGTATCAAAGATTCGTCGATTAGATAATAAGCGACATCGAGCCAATACCAAAACCCTGAGACAATCAGTTCCTCATAATGATGAATATAACTGACTATATATAATTAAAACCTTTAATAAATATATCCTTATTATGATGTGAAAATGTGCTCAATATTTGATAAAAATTATTACTTTTAACGAGTCATAGCTATTGAATGAAGTTATTGGTGATGAAATACCTGCTTTATCAACATTCTCAATTTTAAAATTTGCGAAAAACACCTTACATCATTGATTTGCATATAATATTTTAGAAAGCGACAATTATGATGACACTGAGGGGTGCTACTTTAAAGTAATTATTATCATATGATATTATCCGGTTTCTTTATATCTATATATACTGAATGTTATACCTATAGAGTCAGTTGATTCACAAATAAAAATGTGAAAAATAGTTACTAAGAATTATAAATTCATGATTATATAGAAAACTATGTTAGACAGATAGCAAAATACAAACTTGTTTTGCTATAGATAAAATAGGAAGTATAGAGAATGAGAAAAATATCATTTCAACTCAGTCTTATTCTAATAACAACTTTTGCTGGATGTAGCCATTCTCCGCAATCTAAATCCAATATTCGCTCACTGATTACAATACCCATTGAATCCATAAAATCAAATGGATCGATTGTTTCTCAATCCTTAAGTAAAGATAAAGTTGATTTATTGGAAAAGAAACTCGACGAGATAAAATTGACTACACAGGTTAAGGGAATAAGCGCAACAGTCGGTGTACCAAATGAAGGGATATGGTATGCTACTCGAGGAATTACAGGCAATGGGATGATAACGAAAATCACGCCTGACTTAAAGTTTTGTGCGGGAAGTATCTGCAAGATATTTACAGCCGTTGTTGTGCTAAGCTTAGAAGATGAGGGAAGATTGCACCTGGGGAGCTCAATTGATAAGTGGCTGCCTGAAATGCATCATGCAGCTCATATTACCATAAATCATCTGCTCACCCATACATCAGGAATAGCAACTTTTGATAGTGTGAAGGAATATGAAGCCAATAAGTACCGCTATCGGAATCCGAAAGAGGTGCTTTCATATTTAAAAAACAAAGAACTGCTTTTTAAACCAGGCCAACACTTTGCTTATTCAAACATAGGCTATTTAATGCTGGGAATAATAATAGAGAAGGTTACAGGAAAATCTTATGAGGAAGCTGTCAAGCAGTATATAATCGATAAAATAAATCTGAAAGAAACAGATGTAATGACCGACCAAAACCTTAAATCTCTTGTTGTAAGAGGCCATCATAATGGGAATGTTTTATCTAAAACAGAAGATTATATTATTCCTTTTGCAGCCGGGTCAATTCTTGCTACACCAAAAGATTTAAATATATTTTTTCAAGCTCTGATGAGCGGTAGACTTCTGTCACAACACAGTCTTCAAATCATGTTTTCGGACATGAATCTTATGTCTGTTACACAAAATACATACTACGGCAAAGGTATTGTAGTCGCCGCCAGTACGCCTATTGGAGATATTATTGGTCATAGAGGTGGGATAAAAGGATTTGGATCGGCTCTATATTATCATCCTAAGGAGAATTTTTTTATATGTGTTATGATGAATGATGATACAAAATCTCCTGATCCGGCAGTATTCAGGTTAATGGAAGTAATGATGGAAGAGTAAGATAATAATATGTTTAGCTTATTCTGAAGTTTAGTAAACAGGATATAAGTAACAATTATTCTTGTTTGTTGTTTATATCGCTTTGTTGAGGATTATTTCTGTTCTTAAGAAGATTGGATGATCAATGGCTGAAAAGCTGAAGATGTATTCTTGAATACAATCAAAAAAAATGTTGAATAATATATTCAGATTCAACGACATCTGGTTTGACATTAATCGTTTATTATAACTATAATATAGTTGAGGAATAGAGTTTCTTGGATATTTAATCATCTTGTATCATTTGACATTTTTTTCATTACATCATTACATATAATGTAATTATATATACAATCTTTTTATGATTTATAAACTTTTATGATAAAAAAGATTCTTCAACTATCACCAACAATTTTACTATTATTATCAATCTTTTCTTGTGACCGATGCAATTCTGACAGTTCGAATAACATCGGTATAGTATCAACTCCTGTTTTTTCCCAGCTATCAGGAACATATAATCAGGATATAAGTATTACTATTACAAGCTCCACAGTTGGTGCTGTGATCTATTACACACTTGATGAGAGTACACCCACGACAGATTCTACTGAATATTCAACATCCATACTTATTAGTGAAAATGGCACCATAATGACAATCAAAGCAAATGCAGTAAAACACGGGATGCACAATAGTGCTGAAGCAAGCGCTTATTATGCAATAGAATATGAAAACTCCAAGTTTATTGATCCATCTGCCTCTACTTCTGGAAATGGTTCGCTTGCCTCTCCCTATAACTCATGGTTAGATGTAACCTTTGAGGCAGGAACAACATATCTGCAGAAACGTGGTACAATCGCAAGGGAAAAGGTTACAGTTGATGCGTCTGGAACTGAAGACAATGCTATAGCAATTGGGGCATACGGCAGCGGGAGTGATCCAATTATTCAGGGCTCTGAAATTGAAACTGGCTGGGAGCACACTCAGGATAATATTTATGAGAAGACAATCGATTCAGGTGTACAAGGACTTGGAATGGTTGCAGAAAATGGAAATCCACTCAAATTCAATACATGGAATACTGATTTAAATACAACCTTTAATAGTGCATCCGCAGGCTCATATACATTTGAATATTCCACAAATACAATGTATGTATGGTGTACTGATGATGCTGATCCTGATACTCACACCATCGAGGTAAGCCGTCGTTTATTTGGAATAAATGGAGATAATCAATCATATATTACTATACAGAATGTTCATATTCGTTATGCCAGTCTTCATGGCATTGTATTTGCAAACAGCAATAATATTACAATAAGCAATTGTACGCTTGAAAAATTAGGAGGAGCTGTTATTATTTCAAATCCATCTATCATACAGGCAGGAAATGGCATCGAATTTGGTAATTCATGCTCCAACTGCACAGTAAGTGGATGTACAGTTTCTGATATATTTGATTCAGGCATTTCTCCGCAGACGTATGACAGTAATAGTACCGCCCTTAATTTCATTTTTACTGGCTGCACAGTCACCAGATGCGGATTTGCAGGAGTTGAGATTGTAATACTGTCAAATAGCGGCACAACAGGAAGTTCAATCAGCAATGTAAAAGTACAGGATATTGAGATAATAGACTGCGGCAAAGGCTGGAGCGGCATCAGATGGGATACCGAGGGACGAGGTATAAAGGTTGATGCTGATGTTGGAGCTGGTCAATTATCAGATGTCCTGATTGAAAGATGCTCAATATCTGGATCTGCTGGAGAAGGCGTCTATATAGGCGGCGATGCAGGAGTTGTTACAATTCACAGGTCCAGAATAAATAATAACAACCTGGATGGGGTTTCTGCATCAAGCATTGGCACTACACTCGGTCTCAATCTGTCATCTTCACTAATTTACAGCAATGGGGACAATGATGGCGCAAAAGATAAAAATGGAATATCCTTTAATGTGCCATCAGGGCAGGGTTTTAATATATATCACAATACATTTTATAATAATGCTTTTCTTGGGCTTGCAGTCTGGAATCACTCAGGAGATGCTAATTTTATAAACAACACTTTTTATAATAGTGTCGCAAGTTCGTATCTGTACTCAATTGCATTAGCAGGCGCGGTTATTGATTTCAACTGTTATTATGAACATGGAACAACTATTATTGGTTATGACAGTATTCCATATTCTGAAATTTCAAATGGCAGTACTGGATTTGCTGATGTAACTTCATTTGAAGCAAACGGAACAGGCAGCGATCCTCAACTTACTGATCCTGCTAATGGCATCTTTACTCTTCAGAACACATCCTCTCCATGTTACCAAGCTGGAGATAGCACAACAAACATTACAACAGACTTTGCTGGAAATA
>JAXHTS010000033.1 GCA_034190085.1 Spirochaetota bacterium | reverse complement strand
CTGTCTTTTGCTTAAAATTATTTTGTTTAGAATAAAAATACCAACAACCCACCCCCTTAACCGCAAAATTCTTCTCTTAATTTAGCCTGTAGTTAATAAAAAGTCAGTCAAGTTGAATAATTAATATTAAGATATCCGATGAAAAAATATCTACTAATAATAGCAGTCGTTTTTATAATATTGGGGTGCGGTAGTGATGATTCTGACAGTGATCCTGTATTAGGTTTTATAATTAAGGCCGATACATTGACTAAATATGATTCATCTATGTCATATAATATCAGCCTTGATAGTACTGATTATACAGGTTCATATGCAGTTATCTATAATGGAAGTATTGGTAATACAAGTTATGTCGGAATTGCACTCAGCGATGATCCTTCAAACGAGGGTTTTAATATGAAGATATATTTTGAGAGTTCTTCTATTGGAGAGAGTCATTCAATCAACGATAGCAATTCTACAATAAACATAAATGACGGAGGTACAACATATACATGGGGTTCAGGTTCCCTTACATTGAGTATAAGTACAGAAGATAACAGTACTTATACTATTGGGGCATCAGGCTCGGCAACAGTAAATAGTGGAGAAACATTAACAATCACCAATATAACCGCCGTAAAGGTGCCCTATGATTAGAATAAATGATAATACAATTATTATTGATAATACAATTGCGACGCTTGAGGATAAGAGAGATTTGCAAATAGCCTTTATAAGACTTATGAATGAGGGATATGATGAGATTCGAATTGACATGATGAGGACTTCTCATCTACCATCAGAGTTAATAGGCTTTCTTCTTGATAAGAAAAGGGAAATGCTTAAAAATGGGATGATTATGAAGATTATTGCGATTAACGAAACCCTGAGGAAGCTCTTTGACAATATTGAAATAAGTAAGTTCCTTAACCTGTAGCCATGTGCTTTTCATCGATTTAGATTCCAGCGTTTGAGACGTCATGTATATAGCTTGCTTTATTTTGTTTGTTCAAAAGTGATGTGTTTATCTCATTTAAATCTCATAATGTTTGGACTATTGTTCCCGGGAGATACGAATCCCTTCTTGCCAATGAACTCCTCTTTTCCCATACTTAAAAGCAATTCTTGATCATCTTTTGTCTTTGCCCAGCATCTCCTGGCATCATCAAGGCGAGCGATGATAATCGCATTATCTGGCTTGCCCTGGCGGTCGTGTATCACAGTATAGGTCTCCACAGTCGCCGGACCTTCTGGCGCCTCGCATATTTCCGGGCTATCCATATCTTCAATCTTCTGTTGGATATCCGGGAATCCTGATCTGTCCCATGGCCTTTGTGGTTCTATCCCACTATAGATTCCTGCAGCATGCTTTGTTATAAACCAGCCTAGAGCTGAAATATATCCAAAGTTATTCGGATTTTTTCGCAACATTTCCACTGCCTGTGCTATTGCATGCATGGAATAATTATTCCCAGCTCCACCAAAATAGGGCAATCCACCTGTTATTGTAAGTGGAGGTAGAGTATTTAGATCCATACCCATTGATTTTGCTGCAATGATTGGTGCGCATGGAAAACAGCTATATAGATCGAAAAAATCTATTTGATCAAGTGTGATTCCTGCCATCTCAAGCGCGGTCTTGGATATCTCCCTGATAGCTGGGCTTATGGTATAACTTACTCTATCTGACACAAACCACTTGTCATTAGCTTCTGCCCCTCCGTGTAAGTAGACCCATTTATTTTTTGGGATGGAAAGCTTTTCAGCGATTTCATTGCTTGTAACTATTACTCCTGCAGCCTGATTCACATTCATAATTGAGTTCATGAATTTCGGATAAGGGAAGCCTATCATCCTGTTTGCATCAGTGATCTGGCCTATCTCTCTGCTGCTCTTCTTTTCTCTAAACCAAGCATAGGGATTTTCTGAAGCTATATTGGAAAACTCTGCACAAAAATCAGCAAGATTTTTATTATGTTCTTCGATACTTATCCCCTTTTCAGCCCTTAAGGCATTTTCAAAAAGAGGATATATTTGAATTGGGTACATAGCACCATGAATCTTTTCCTGTGTATTTACTCCTTCATGTTCTTCTTCAATAATATTACTTAATAGACCTCCTTCACTACCGGGCCAGGAGAGTTGACGATTTGAACTCATGGCTTTTG
>JAXHTS010000032.1 GCA_034190085.1 Spirochaetota bacterium | reverse complement strand
CAGGTGTTGATTTAATGCAGATAGACGGTTTAAACAGTGTAAGTGTATTAACCCTTATATCCGAGACCGGTCTTGATGCAAGCAAATGGAAGAGTGAAAAGCATTTTACAAGCTGGTTAGGATTAGCCCCCAATAATAAAATTTCAGGTGGAAAAATTTTATCGAGTAATACTAAAAAAGTAAAAAGCAGAGCAAATAATATTTTTAGAATAACTGCTCAAAGTTTATTAAGAAGCAATAGCTATCCTGGTGGGTTTTATAGAAGACAAAGATATAGGCTTGGCATAGAGAAAGCTATTGTAGCAACAGCACGAAAAATCGCAGTAATTTATTATAACATGTTAAAATATGGGCAATGGTATCATGATTATGGATGTGAGCATTATGAACAACAATATAAAGAAAAAAATATTAAGTATTTGAAACTAAAGGCCGGAGAACTTGGACTCGAATTGGTTGCAAAATCGGCATAATCATGAAGTTTCTTGGAAGTTACACAATATCAATAGTTATTCTCATAAATGATAAAATAATGGTGCTATCCCGCTCAACATCTACTAACTGGGAATAAGAAATGCCTTGCAATAATGATCAATTCCATTATTATTGTGAATAATTAGATTCAGCACACCCCCAGTGGTCTGAATATCCTGCTGAAACGACACTTCAATTACTAGAATGATGGATATAACAAAAATAGAATATCATATAGAAACATCTAAGGATGGACTGCCTACCCTATCTATCATTGACGAGGGAGGCAAAAAGGCATACCTGCATAGTAAATACTCTCCATCAAAGGAGAAAGACCTCCTCAATAACAAGTTCAATCCAGATAAGTACGATATGCTCATAGTTCTTGGCATAGGGTTGGGCTACCACCTTCTGCCCTTAAAAGAAATCCATGGTAAATACAGAAAGATCATACTCATAGACGCCATTAGGGATATAAAGGGCGAGATAGAAATTAATCAATCTACTGAATTTCTGACTCAATTTAGTAAGATAGTGTTTATTTGCGGCATTTCAATAGAGGAGATCAGGCCAATTCTCGAAGAACTTATTGAACTCGAAGAGACCAAAGGATTGAGTATTCTTGAACACCCCCATTCTATTAGACTATTCGACGAATATTATAAGGATATCCGGAAAATTATTGATAGAATTCTCACAAAGAAGGCAGGAAATAAGGCGACAAAGAGAGCTTTTGGCATGCTCTATCTGAAAAACATTATTAAAAACCTCTCCCTAATTCGCAATCTATATCCGGTGCAGTCTTTTTTCAACACAATGAACTCCTATTCCGCGCTAGTAATAACATCAGGCCCATCCCTTGAAAAGCATCTCCAGTCTATATACGAAAACCAGCGCCAGCTTTTTATTATCGCGGTCGATTCCAGCCTCCCTGTCCTCCTCGCAAAAAATATTATGCCGGATTTTGTAATATCCATTGATCCTCAGGCATTTACATTTGAGCATATCATTAATAATACATTAAAGTCTACTATTCCAGTGCTTACCCTATCCTCCCATCCGCTAATCTATAGCAACAATTCCTCTTTGTTGTCCCTGAATACTCACCCTTTCTCACAACTAATTGATGAACTCTTCCCGGAAGCCATAGGCTCTATTGATTCACATACAGGAACTGTGGCTGGGGACGCCTTTAATCTTGCTAATCATCTTGGATTTAAGGACATAGGTCTCTTGGGCTTTGACTTTTCCTTCCCTGAATATAAAATTTATTCTAGGGGAACAACCTATCAGAGAAGATTTTCACTATATTTTCAAAATAGATTCTCTCCCATTGAAACATTCAACCTAAACTACATAATGAAGTCCAGCAGAGGAATAAAGCATAATAACACATATACGCGCAAATCTTTTATTAACTATAAAAATTCTCTTGAAGAATATGCGGATAAAACCATGGCAAACAACCTGTACAATATTACCACATCAGGAATCCCGATAAAGGGGGCTCAGGATATATTCCTGGATGACTTTATAGAGAAGAACTGCGGGGATGATATAGATAAGAGGGGGATGATGGATAATATTTTATCCGAATCAAAGAAAATCGGTGAAATTATATCCCTCATCCGCATACAGGACATGCTCAATCACAGAGACATTTTTAATGAACTCATCCACGCCTCATTAGAAAATGATATCAATCTATCAAGATTAGAAAATATTCGCTCTCTGCTCACTTCACTCACATTATAAAGATTAATAAACACACTCTTAAAAATTGTTTTTTTCTAATATAAAGAATGCGATTTACCGATCATGTAATTGGCAATTATTACAAGAGTGTCATAATAATAATTACATTGAACCATATCAAGGACAGGTGTAAGAGAAATGGAAAATTACACGGATAAAGAAAACAAAAAAGTAAAGGAAAAGGATGTTTATCTTCTACATCTCGATATACCCAGGATCATAATAATCTCATGCACGATCATTGGGATCGTCATTATATCCTTTCTGATTGGGATGAATATCAACAAAGATACAGAAAATGATAATCCCCTGCATGATCAGTCTATTTTCAGCTCAATTCCTGATCCTACAGATAAGCTCGATATGTTTAATAACAATGGAACAACACCCCATCCGGTGGATGATGAAATTACTCTTAACCGATCAAATGATCTAAAACCCTCCCTGCCTAATAATATAATAGATTTCAACGCCTATAAGAATAATGCCCCTCCTTTAGCTGAAACAGAGGAGAAATCTTCCGATATACTGACATCAGAGAATATAAAAAACGTCATTCCTCCTGTTAAGGATGTATTAGAATCATCCTCAAATAAAACCATAAAAAAGAAAAATAAATACACCCCCCAAAAAGCAAAAAAGAAAAAAAAGGCGAGGGTTGTTGAGGTAGCAAAGAAGAAAAAGAAAAAAAGGAATTTCTCGTCAGTATCTCGTGGAAACAAAAAACAATACGCTATTCAGGTCGCCTCATATGACAAAAGATCAAAGGCTATCTCGGAAACGAACCATCTTGACAGATTAAGGTATGATTCATTTATTGAAAAGGCACAAATAAATGGCAAAAAATATTTCAGGGTCAGGGTTGGCCCAATATATTCCAAAAAGAAGGCTCTAACAATGCTGAGTGAAATCCAGGAGACGACAAGATATGGGGAGAGTTTTATGGTAAAACAGTAAGAATCGCTTCTTCATCGATTTCTCCCTCTCAACCTCATCAGGCCAAGCCATTACTGCGCACAACGACTATTGCCTGTGATAAAATAATTATTTCTCCTCAGAAATAACCGCAAAACCAGGCACCCTGTCATCATCCTCAACATCCAGAAGGGTTACGCCGGATGCCACCCTTCCTTGAATTGATATTTCACTGGCCTGCACCCTTATCATCTTGCCCTTGGCGGATGCTATTATTATCTCATCTGATGGAAAGATAGATTTTATTCCAATGGATTCTCCATTTTTATCCGTAACCTTAAGGTATGTCATCCCCTTTCCCCCCCTGCCCTTTGTAGCAAACCTTTCATAATTAACCCTCTTGCCATATCCCTTTGATGATATTACAAAAAGAGTTGAATTCTTCCGCACAACGTCCATGCTTACAATCTCATCATCCTTGCCTAACCTCATACCAATTATACCGCCGGCATTCCTTCCCATAGATCTCATCCTGCCTATATTTGTACGCAAGAGGAGCCCCATCCTTGTGGCTAATACTATATCATCATTCTTTCCAACCACCTTTACATCAACGAGTTCGTCATCCCCCTTTAATTTTACAGCTATTATGCCGCCTTTCTTGGAATTCTTAAATTCATCAATCTCTATCTTCTTTAATATTCCGTGCCTTGTTATCATACAAAAGGAGGTTCTCTCATCCCTATCAGAAAAGGAACAGACGGCAGTGACATCCTCATTGCCCGATAGATTTACTATGGCCTTCAAGGACCTTCCCCTGCCGCCCTTAGAAACCGCAGGTATCTCATAGGTCTTTAATCCAAAGACCTTACCCCTATTAGAAAACATAAATAGATTATCATGCGTTGATGAGATTGTCATCATCCGTATAAGATCTTCCCTCTTTCTATAGCTGCTTATAACGCCCTTTCCTCCCCTTCTCTGCTTCTTAAATGTGTCTACAGGCAGCCTTCTTATAAAACCGTCATTGGTTATTGTCACCACCATATCATCCTCAGCAATTAAATCTTTCATATTAAAGGTGGTTGAATCCTCTCCCCCGAGCTCTATCTGAGTTCTTCGTTCATCTCCATACTTGTCTCGAATAGCTATCAGTTCATCCTTTACAATCCCAAGGATATCCTTTTCACTCTTTAATATGCGCTTATATTCCATGATCTTCTTTAACAACTCTTCCAGTTCTTCTATTATTTTTTCAACCTCAAGGCTCGTGAGTCTCTGAAGTCTCATGTCGAGGATGGCTCTTGCTTGAATCTGACTGAGTTTAAATCTCTTTATGAGGCTCTTTTCCGCATCATTGACCGTTCTTGAGGACCTTATTATTCTTATTACCTCGTCAATATTATCGAGAGCGATTTTCAGGCCCTCTAATATATGAGCCCTTTCCTCAGCCTTTCTCAGTTCATACTTAATTCGCCTGATAACAACTTCTCTTCTATGCGACACATAGGAGGAGAGCATGCTCTTAATATCGAGAACCTTAGGTTCCCCATCCACAAGGGATAGAAGGATAATCCCAAAAGAGGTTTGTAAGGAAGTGTGTTTATATAGTTGATTTATAATTACATTTGAATTGGCATCACGCTTTAAACCAATTACAATCCTAAATCCGGATCTATCGGATTCATCCCTTAGCTCCGCTATTCCCTCGACAATCCTATTATTGACAAGATCAGCGATTCGGCTAACCAAGTCTGCCTTATTTACCTGATATGGAATTTCGGATATTATTATAGTCTCCCTTCCCTTCTTGGTTTCCTCAATCTCAACCCTTCCACGTATGATAACGCTTCCCCTTCCAGTAGAATAGGCCTTATAAATCCCATCAGATCCCATTATAATTCCATGTGTGGGAAAATCAGGTCCCTTTATATGTCTCATTAATTCCTTTATGTCTATCTTTGGTTCATCAATTAGGGCTATCGTTCCATTAATAATTTCACACAGATTATGCGGGGGTATATTTGTGGCCATACCAACAGCAATGCCTGATGAGCCATTAACAAGAAGATTTGGATAGGCCGTAGGAAGAACCGTAGGCTCCTTTCTCGATTCATCAAAGGTAGGAACAAAATCTACTGTGTCCTTATCAATATCGCGTAGGAGTTCTTCAGCTATCCTTTGAAGACGAGCCTCAGTGTATCTGTACGCGGCAGGTGGGTCACCATCTACTGATCCGAAATTTCCCTGTCCATCTATTAGGGGAATACGCATAGAAAAGTCCTGAACCATCCTTACGAGTGTATCATAGACAGCAGCATCTCCATGGGGATGATAATTTCCTATTACCTCGCCAACGATCTTCGCGGACTTAACATAGGGTCGATCTCCCCTCCAAGCCCTCTCGTTCATTGCAAAGAGAATCCTTCTGTGTACCGGCTTGAGACCATCCCTCACATCAGGGAGAGCCCTTCGAACGATCACGCTCATTGCGTAATCTAAATAAGAACTCTTCATCTGTTCTTCAATTTCAACATTGATTATGTTTTCTTTTTGTTTATCCATAATTTTACTTCTGCCTAAAGATCAAGATTCCTGACGCACTTAGCGTTAGCCTCAATAAATCTTCTTCTCGGTTCTACAACGTCTCCCATGAGCACTGAAAAGATTTCCTCCGCTTCAACCTCGTCATCCATGTTAACCTTTAATATTGTTCTGCTTTCTGGATCCATTGTAGTATCCCATAGCTGATCGGGATTCATCTCCCCAAGCCCTTTATACCTCTGGATAACAACCTTAGAACTATCAACCCCATCCAAGATTCTATCCCTCTCTTCATCGTTATATACATATGACGATTTATTATTTATCTTTATGTTATATAGAGGCGGCTGCGCAATATACAGATACCCAGCCCGGATAATCTCAGGCATATATCTGAAAAAAAGCGTAAGAAGAAGCGTTCTAATATGGGAGCCATCTACATCCGCATCTGTCATAATTATTATTTTATGATATCTTGTCCTGGAAATATCGAATTCGTCGCTACCAACCCCTGTGCCTATAGCAGTAATAATTGTCTTAATCTCCTCATTCGATAGGATTTTGTCCAACCTCGACTTCTCAACATTTAATATTTTCCCCTTTAACGGCAGAATAGCCTGAAATTTTCTATCCCTTCCCTGTTTCGCAGACCCCCCTGCTGAATCCCCCTCAACGAGATATAGCTCACATATTGATGGATCCCTTTCAGAACAATCAGCAAGCTTTCCTGGAAGGGTATCATTTTCTAGGGCGTTCTTCCTTCTCATCAAATCCTTTGCCTTCTTTGCGGCCATTCTAGCCCTTGCGCTTAAGATACACTTCTCTAGTATCTTTTTTACAACCTGCGGATTTTCTTCAAATTGATAACTTAAATATTCATTAGTAGCAGACTCCACAATACCCTTAATCTCGCTATTCCCCAGCTTCATCTTTGTTTGTCCCTCAAACTGTGGATTTGTGAGTTTTACACTTATAATCGCTATTAGACCCTCCCTTACATCATCACCAGAAAAAAGATTTGGCAACTTCTTATCTAGACCCTCCTTTTTTAGAAACTCGTTGAATACCCTTGTTAATGCTGATTTAAATCCAGAGAGATGAGTTCCACCCTCTCTTGTATTGATGTTATTTGCATAGGTATAAACCGTTTCATTATATATATCTATATACTTCATTGCTATTTCAATATCAACGTTATCCCTGACTGTATGAAAATATATTGGCTTCTTAATGATTGAAGTCTTGTTCTCGCTAAGATGCTGAACAAAGGATACAAGCCCTCCCTTAAACTGAAAGATGTGTTCCTTGCCCTTTGCTCTGTTATCAATTAACACTATTCGAACCCCCGCATTTAAAAATGCAAGCTCTCGTAATCTTTTAGATAATGTATCAAAATTAAAATCTGTTACCTCAAAGATTTTACTATCTGGTTTAAAAATAATCTTTGTGCCCCTTTTTTTTATATTACCCACTATCTTAACATCTTCTTTATAAGCTCCTCTAACGTAACTTTGTGTATATATCTTGCCATCTCGGTATACCTCAACGGTCATCTTCTCAGATAGCGCATTCACTACTGATATTCCAACGCCATGAAGTCCGCCTGAAACCTTATAGCTTTTATTATCAAACTTTCCACCAGCATGTAGTTTTGTTAATACAATCTCAAGTGCGGATCTCTTATATACAGGATGAAGGTCAATCGGTATTCCTCGGCCATTGTCAATCACCTCAATTGTATTATCCCTTGTTATTGTTACAGTTATATTATCACAAAAACCAGCAATAACCTCATCAATAGAGTTATCTACAACCTCATATACAAGATGATGCAATCCGTTATAATCAGTTGAACCGATATACATAGCAGGCCTTTTTCTAACTGCCTCAAGTCCCTCTAACACCTGTATGTTATCTGCTCTATATTCTGAACTCATAATCAATTCTCCATGTTAACAAATTTCATAATTCATTTTTTATACTATTCAACATTATTACCCCATCTATGGCACTAATGTCAAAACCTGCTCTGCTGATTATTGTATAGGGACTTATCTTGCTTGTAATAGTGCAATTTTTCCTATCCACAATAAGGGCTTTATCGCCAGCATCAACCTTTTCCAAATATTTATTGTTCCTTTCTGATATTTTAAGAGTCTCAATATTAAATATACCAACAATCTCTTTATCAGATACGATCATCCTTTTTCCAACATGTATGTACATCATCCCTCCTGTTATCACTCTTTTTTCTTCCTGCAAATATTATTTTTTTTACCTCCATTCTAAGATTATTTATAATCTTTACACCCATTCTCTCATTTATCTCACTTATAATCATATCTCTCATCAGTGATAGTTCATTAGAGAATACAGCATGATCAACATGAATGAACAAAACCTTCTTAAAAATTCTATCGGGTTTACTGTGAGTGGCGATTAAATCTCCTACAATATTGGTCCAATCCTTCCTTATTCTCTCAATCAAAAAAGATTGTTCTAAATTAAATTCCTTAATGATTGATGGCAAAATGTTGCCAATAGTATTTAATCTACCCACCCTTTCCTTATTAATTTTGAATTTCATTGTTCTGTTACAATCCCCCCTGAATTGATTTGAAAGACTTTATAATTATCAGATTTAAATATCTCCCTATTCTCCACCATAGTAACTATAACCTGTTCGTTATCCTTAAAGGTTTTTATCATATTTTTTTTTCTTTCTTCGTCAAGTTCTGAAAATATATCATCAATTAGTATTATTGATCTCTTCCCTGTTTCGCTTTCAATAAATTTATATTCAGCAATCTTTAGGGATATTGTTGCAGTTCTTTTCTGTCCTTGAGATGCAAAGTTCTTAAATTTGACTCCTCTCCTGTTAATTAAACAATAATCATCCCTCTGAGGTCCCAAACTGCTGGATCCTATAGAAATATCTCTCTTTCTATTCCTTAACAACTCATTAATTATATCATCCTTATCAATTGAATTCAATGTATTTAAATATTCGATATTTGGATGTTCATCATCCTTACATATATCTATGTAAGCCTGTTTGAATGATTCCTTATATCTGGTTAAAAACTCTATTCTTCTTTTTATAATATAATTAGCTTTATCTGCAAATAAAGTATCCCACACATCCAGTTCATCATAATTTAAACTCATTCCCTGCTTTTTGTGCTTTAACAGAGTATTTCTTGAGGATAATATCTTTTTAAAATTTTTAAGATTTATTAAATACTCTTTATCAATCTTGGAAATAATACCATCGAAAAATCTACGTCTTACATCAGGCGTCATCATGATTATATTTATATCTTCTGGTATAAGGCTTACACTTAAGAATCTGCCATAATAATCAGATGTTCTGTTTATAGAGATGCCATCAATCTTTGCCCTCTTTTTCAATCTATTATTGATAATAGCGCATCCAATCTCGAACATTGAATTTTCATTATTCTCCACTTCAGAACAACAGTAATAAGAAGTTTCCCCCCATTTGATCAAATCTGAATCAATTACACCCCTAAATGATCTTGAATTTGATGTTATTGATATAGCTTCAATTATATTTGTCTTCCCAACCGCATTAGGTCCTATAATATAATTGAATCCAGAATAAAATTCCAGTTCAAGCTCACTATAGTTTCTAAAATTCTTAGTCCTTAACCTCCTAATATACATTTCTCTGTCATCTATTTAGGTAAATATATATCTTAAACATATAATTATTATTAAATTGATATATAATAATTTTCACAATATGTGAAGATCATTATACATACTATGATTAAATTCTTTATTTCATTTTAATTGGCATTATTACTGATAAGTAATTATTGTCATCTTCGGGTGAGAAAGCAACAGGGCTCATTGAACCTGTTATGCTAATTATGACGGAATGAGAATCTATCTCTTTTATTGAATCCATTATAAATTGAGCATTCAATCCTATAGATATTTCTTCATTTGAGTCGGATTCAATGGGTATCTCTTCAATAGATTCTCCTAATTCTGGAGTTTTTGCTTCTATAGTTAAAACATCTTTTTTAAAATGTAAAATAATTTTATATGATGGTTCTCTTGTAAAGATAATTGCTCTTCTCAATGAATCCATTAGTCTATTTTTTTGAACAAGGGCTTTAAATATAAACTCTACCGGGATTACCTGTTTATAGTTCGGAAATTGTCCATCAACAATTCTTGACATCAATTCAGTCCTTCCTAGATTAAAGAAACACTGATTATTCTTTAAGATAAATTTACATCTTCCTTCATTTTCCAATAATCTAAATAGCTCATTTGCTGCTTTTAGAGGTAAAATTATACCCTCCTCTAAATTAACATCCCCCTCAATAGGCTTTGAAGCGATTGATAGTCTTCTTGAATCAGTTGCAACCATTGTCAGATTATTTTGATTATTGTAACTCATGAATATTCCATGAAATACCGGCTTTGTAGTATCCTTTGCAGCTGCATATATTACCTTTCTTATCATCTCCTTTAAAATATCGTTTTCAATCTCTATAGCATTATCATCAGGAAGGATTGGTAAATCAGGAAATTCGCTTGCATCCTTTCCTATAATTTTTGAATATCCCTTAATATCACTTGAACTGGAATGCATTTCAATCAAGTAGGATTCGCTTATTTCTAATTTAATGTGACCCTTTGGCAATTCCTTGAGAATACCAGTAAAGATCTTCCCATCCACTGTAAAGGAATCCTCAAAATCTGATTTAGCATCAATTCTTGTCCTAATACCTATTTCATTATCAGTGGATACTATCTCTATTTCATCTTTTATTACATTAAAGAGACAGTTAGATATTGCAGTATTTATATTTTTTGAGGATATTACAGAATCAGCAATATTTAGAGATTTTAGCAATTGATCTTTATCTACTTCTATTTTCATAAAGTCTTTTTTTACTTACTAATATTATATTAAATATATAATATATTATATAGTAGTAGTAATAGTAATACTAAAATTTGTTATTAACTTCGTAAATACTGAAATTAACAGGGATTATGTCATTTATAACCTGTTAATATAAAGAAGACAAATATTCATAAATCAATAAAAAAAGTAAGCCTAACATAATAATTTTTAATAATAATAAAAAGATATTCTATAATCAGGTTATCCACGGGTAACTTAAACCATATTAACATTGTATTAACACTTCAATTCAGAGATCATATCTTCTATTATCTCTTTTATATCTTCATCCTCTTCTTTAATTTTTTCAATATTATTCATGGCATTTATTATAGTTGAGTGATCTCTGTCACCAAATTCCTTGCCTATTTCAGTAGTTGTCAGGTTTGTAAGTCTTCTTGATAGATAAATTGCTACGAATCGTGGTAGCACTATTCTGCTATGTCTGCTTTTTGATTTTAGATCATCAATGGTTATATTCATCTTCTCAGAGACCTTTGCCATTATTGTGGGGATAGTAATTTTTTTATCTGAATCATCATCAAAGAGTTGTCTTAAATGGGTCTTCGCATGATGTATATTGATTGGATCATTGCTCAACGCTGATACCATATTTAGTCTGGTAAGGGCGGCTTCAAGAGCTCTAATATTTGATTTTATTCTCCTGGCTATATAATTAAGCACTTCATCTGGTATATCTATCCCCTCTTTTTCAGCCTTATTTCTTAGTATAGCCTCTCTAGTTTCTAGGTTTGGCGCCTGAATATCAGTTATTAGTCCCCATTCAAACCTTGTTCTAAGTCTCTCCTCAAGGGTAGAAAGCTCCTTCGGGGGTCTGTCGCTTGAGATGACTATCTGTTTTTTATTATTATAAAGTGTATTGAAAGTATGAAAGAACTCTTCCTGTGTTTGCTCCTTTTTTTCAATAAATTGGATATCATCTATAAGCAGAACATCCACATTTCTATAATTAATTTTAAAGCTGGTTATTGTATTAGTTCTGATTGCTTGAATAAATTCGTTGATAAACTGTTCAAATGGCAAATATAAAATCCTCAGATATGATTTTATATTCAATATTGAGTGTGCTATTGCCTGTAACAGGTGGGTTTTACCAAGACCTGTTTCTCCATATATAAAAAGAGGATTGTATTGTGATGCAGGAGACCTGGAAACAGAGACAGCAGCTGCATGAGCAAGCTGATTGTTTGGGCCAACAACAAAGTTGTTAAATGTATATTGGGGATATAGCATGGAAGATGTATATTCAGCATTATTTTTAATTTCAATATTTCTATCTAGTGTTTGTTCAATATTATCAGCAGAGGAATGAGAATTATTGTTAGAAACAAATTGGCAGGATAAATTTCTGCCTGTAGTTTCCTTTAGGGCAGATCTAATTATAGATGAGTAGTTATCTGATATATGTCGTTTTGCTACTTCATCAGGCACCTCAATATTAATGGTATTTTCAGAGATGGATAGGGGTTTTGTGTCCTTAAGCCACATTTCAAATGATTGTTTGTTTATATCTGGTTTAATAGTTGTTAATACCTTATTCCATATCTCGTTATCCATATTCATATCCCTATTAATTATTAACAATTGTTGATAACTTTGTTTATAAAAGTACACACTCCGTATTTTTTGTAGAAATTATTTTCATAATAATTATCAGGACATAGTAATATATATTTTTACATATAAATCTATTCTTTGTCACTACATTCTAATGAGTTTAAAGCGGATAGAATGAAATTACATAATTTCTTCAGATTAGAATGAAAATGAAGTTATTTCTCAGCGGTTAATATTGCGTTAACTCAACAATTCTTAATACTCTTAATTCTCTTTAATTTATATTGCAACAAATAATTTTATCTTTTATATAAATAACAAAAAAAGTTAATAATTCTTGATAGGGTATGGATAAATAGTTAATAAGCTGAATATATTGTTGATAACTATGTTGATATAATGAGAGATATTGTTATTGTTTTGTTAATAATATCTAATTTGATATAAAATCCATATATCGTTGAAGGGAGTCGGGTAATATACTGTTTGTATCCATATACTTTTTATACTTCCTCTGATAATTATTTATTCGTCTTTCTAATAAATTATTATATCTTGATGCTATTTCAGTAAAGGCTGGCATATTTTCTAGTTTAGACCTTAGTTCCTTTTTGAATGGAATATGTTTATAAAACATATCCCTTATTACACTATTCAGTCTCATGACGCCATCCTTTTCAAATAATACCCACATTATATAATCATCTGCAAACCTATCCCGGTTTGTTCTTAGACTCTTAAATCTTTCTGATATTTTATCCTTGGTTTCTGCTGAGAGTTTTGAATTTTTTTTATAAAAGTTCACATAATCAAAATATGCGCCAGTAATTCCGCCCTCAACAGGATCAGCCCACATTCCACCCTTGATGGTTCTATTTAATTCCCATCGAAAGCAGGCAAGGGTATGAGCCATACTCTTAGTCAAGTCTCCAGAAAAGAGTATGGGAACCACTATTCTTCCCTTTGTCTTTCTGTTTTTGCCATCTAACTCTTGCCATAGCATTGTCTTTGTTCCAAAAGATGGGAGCAGAATGATGTTTGGTATAACCTCCTCTTGTATAATCTCTCTTGCTTCATCCAGTTTAACTACTGTTTCTCTGTAAAAAACAGAGAAATCAACATCCATTAGCTTTTTTATCACAGACTCAATCTTTTCCTTAGATGTATAGTATTTAGAGGGATTTCCTTTTATGGTCATTGAGGTTAAAATTGGAAAGGCCGTTGCTGTGGAACCGGAGCAGACTGCTACAGTAGTAAACAATCGATGATCTATCTCATACATCGCTTTTTTTATATTTTCATCTTCAACCTCAATATTGCTGCCTTTCTTGGATTTTTTTTTATGTTTTTCTTCTTCTCTTAAAAAAGCCTCGTAAGATAAACCCATCTCTGTGATGCTGGCGTTTTCTTCGCCATTGTAGATCTTTGTAAGAAATTCATCCTCAAAGAGTATTGGAGTATTAGTCTTCTCTTCTCTCTTTGACATCAATTCATCTAATTCTAATATCTGATTCTCTTCAAGGAGAGTCTCATCTATAAAACCAAATCTCATCATCATACGTACTGATGGGGGAGAAACCGATTCATTTTGATTTCTTATGTAAACCTGTTTGAAAAGATCCCAATACAGATTACTTATGTGCCGTCTTGATTTCCTTCCATCAGACTCTGTATTGAATGGATTTTTCATACTCTTAAAATTTGTTAAAGTTTTTAGAAAGTTTCCCTGAAATTCCTTATCAATAAGTGCAAATTCGAATATCTGATGTAAGGAGTTATGATAATCTCTTATGGAGTTTCCTGTAATCTTTCCTTGTTTAACAGATTTATTCTCAATTTTGCTCTTCATGGATTGATGAAATTTATTAATAGCATTAAATCCAGGATATTTTAGGGTAGGATTTTCTCCAAAAAGTGTTTTATAATAAGTGATGATTTTCGCTAAAATTGATATTAAATTTTTAGTAAAATCAATTGATAATCGGCCACTCCTAAACCATTCATTAATTCCCCCTTCATTAACTAGATAGGATGACCAACTTAAATCTGAGCCAAAAAGGTTTGTCATCTCTTTATCAATTTCTTTTTGAATTGATTCTATTCTGTCCAATATTTTAATAATATTATCTGACAAGATATCGATCATATCTTCACAAATGGATGAGTCCTCATTTATAATAGATGCAAAGGTTTTAACCCTTAATTTTAGAAACTTTTGAATGAATTTGCACTGTTTAGTATCCACCAGAGATTCTATTGGTAATCCTGGGAATGAATACTTCTTCTTTAATTGATTGCTGTTATCAGCGATTAAAAACTTTGCGTCAAACTCTGAAGGCAAGGATCCTTGGTTATTCAAGAATGCCTTATATAGGATTTCTGATTTTTCTTGTAATTTATCAGAGGTGTTTGTTTTTGATAGGGTTTTAAACATAAGAGAAAAATTATCATCTATTTTGCAGAGATTTTGATATAGCTTTGCATAACTGTGTGTGTCTGCAATGGAAGCCTCCAGTCGTTTCAAGAGGTGAATCACTATGTTTAATGATAGGCTTGGATCTTCTCTTGCAATGTCGCTTAATTTTCTATTTTTTATTGGATGTTTTGAAATTTGAGAATCTTCAAGAACCCTGATTGATTTTTTATAGGGTCCTTTAAAGGGAACGCTTAGATATGAGATAAGCGTCTTTTCCTTAATGATGCCAACTCTTCTGCTTTTTGAAATAATAATATCAGGATCAAGTCCTTCATATTCAGGGGGGGTTGATAGGATCTCTAGGATTCCACTGTGAATATAATGCAAATATTCTGGATTTTGTCCCTGAACAATCAAGAGGTTGCCCTTTTTTAATAATTCAGCGTTTTTAGTATCAACAATGTCCATTACAAAACCTAATTGGTCTCTGGTTGATTCTCATTATGAGCGATAAAAGCAGTAACGTAGTATTATATAATAAAAGCTATTTAATTTCAACAAAATTAGCCTATTACCAGCAACCCTCCCTGTCTAGGCTTGATAAAAATATTAGATTATTTCTCAGTATTTCGTAGCAAATTTAAATATTCCTCCCACTCGACTGGGAGAAGATATTTTTTTTTATTATTACAATCCTTACAAGCTGGAACAATATTGACCTTCTCTGATCTACCCCCCCTTGATAGGGGTATTAGATGATCCATCGTTAGGTTATCTGGAGAGCATTTCCCCCCACAATAATGACATACTCCTGTGGCTGTTTTCCTCCTCCACCATGAAGAGTTTCGGAGCGATCTTGCCTTCATCTTTTCTTTAGCTATAAATTCATCCACTGTGTATGTGAATTCGTTAATTTCAGATCTTAATCTATCCCTTTTACCTTTTTTTTCTTTTTTCGGACGCATAATTTATTTAATATTGATAATCAAAAGAATATTCTATGATCTAATGGAATAACGGATTGCATTATTACCTATCATATCTGTCAATTTATTAATGAGCTTTTTCGATGGCATAATATTAAAGGAGGGATGAACGTTTATGATTTTTTCCTTGTCTCCATTTTCACTTACATGAAAGTACACTGGGCAGGTTCCACTATTATCAACAATAATTGATTTCAGGTTTTCAATGGTAGTCTCTTTTATTTCTTCTGGTATGATTCTAATGTGTATGGCTGATATTGAATCATTTAGAAAATCTCTTAATGCCTGTATCTCATTCACTATGATTCTTCGCAGATTATCCTCTTCAAACTCAATATTTCCCTTAACCATTATAATATCCTCGCTGGATAATATCTCTTCATATTTTGAAAGGATATTGGGTCGAAATATTGCTTCAATAATGCCTTCCAAATCTTCAAGATTCCCAATAGCAAAGCGATTGCCATTTCTTGAGGTTTTAACATTTACGTTGCTTATGATCCCGATAATTGAAGCCTCCCCAATATCCTTATTTTCTGCTAATTCAGATATGGAAAGGCAGGATAAGGCCTTAATCTCAGTTTCATAATCAGCCAATGGGTGGCTGGATATATATACTCCAAGTACTTCTTTTTCAAAGGATAGTATCAAGTGATTATCCCATTCACAAACTTCATTAAAATCAATATTGACAAATTCAACTTCAGTGGATTCATCATTATTAAACTCAAACAGATTGCCCTGCCCTGTGGCCTTATCCATCTGAAGTTGTTTCGCTGTTTCAACCAGTGTATCAACTGAAGCAAAGAGGGTTGCCCTGTTTATATAAATAGAATCAAAAGCGCCAGCCTTTATGAGTGATTCTATGACTCCACGGTTAATAGTTACGATATCTGTATTTGCTAAAAAGTCCTGTAAGGTTTTAAACCCTTCTATTCTATCCCTTGAATCAATAATAGATTGTATTGCCTTTTCTCCGATACCCTTTATTGCTCCTAAACCGAATCTTATTGATTTATCCTCTATGAGAAAATCCATTCCACTGTAATTAACATCTGGTGGCAAAATTTGAATGCCGCTTGACCAGCAATCCTTAATATATTTGATAATATTGCTTTGGTTATCTTGTTGGGTTGAGAGAAGAGCTGTCATATATTCAAAGGGATAGTTAGCCTTTAGGTAGGCTGTATGATATGCCACCATGGCATATGCAGCAGAATGAGATTTGTTGAATCCATACCTGCCGAATTTCTTCATCATTGAGAATATCTCCCCTGATATTCTGTTGTCTATATTTTTTTGTTTTGCTCCATTGATGAATTTTTCTTCCATTTCATCAATCTCTTTGGGTTTCTTTTTACTCATGGCCTTTCTTAGGGTATCGGCTTCTGAGAGTGTAAAGCCTCCCATAATTTGCGAGATTAGCATCACCTGTTCCTGATAAACAATAACCCCAAGGGTATCCATTAGAATTTGCTCAAGGGTTGGGTGAGGATACTTTATTCTTTCTGGATTCTTTTTTCTCGTTATATAGTCGTCAACCATTCCCGAATCCAATGGACCAGGTCTGTAGAGAGCTACAATTGCGATTATCTCCTCAAAACTTGTGGGTCCCAGTTTCCTCAGTATGCTCTGCATACCGGAACTCTCAAGTTGAAAAACACCACAGGTCTCTGCCTTCTGTAATAATGAAAAGGTTGATTTATCATCCAGTGGTATGTTGTTAATATCAATGACCTCACCCCTTCTATTTTCAATCAAGTGGAGGCACTTATCGATGATGGTAAGATTCTTTACACCAAGTATATCCATCTTAACAAGGCCCGCAGATTCTAAACTCATCTTCTCGTACTGTGATGATATGCTGCCATCAACTGAATCCCTATAAAGGGGGACATATTCTGTGATTGGATCTTTTGATATTACGACTCCGGCTGCATGCTTGCCCGCTGATCTGATTACACCCTCTAAGGCAAGGGAGATATCTATCAGCATCTTCCCCTTATTAGAATTCTTATAGAAATTATTAAATTCTTCCGATTTTTGTAAGACATCATCAAGTGAGTTCTCAGTAATATACTTGCTTATCTGATTTGACTCAGAGTATGGAATATTCAAAACCCTTGCCACATCCTTTATAACTGCCTTAGCCTTCATCTTGTTGAAAGTAATTATTTGGCTTACGTGATCTTCCCCGCCATATTTCTCCTTAACGTATTCGATAACCTCATCTCTCCTTTCAGCGCAAAAATCAATATCCATATCAGGCATTTCATTTCTATCTGGATTGAGGAATCTCTCAAATAGAAGATTGTACTTAATTGGATTAAGACTTGTAATTCCGAGGCAATATGATATCATTGATCCTGCAGCAGAACCCCTGCCAGGGCCAACAAGGATTTTTTTGCTTTTGGCATAGTTAATAAAGTCCCATACTATTAGAAAATACCCTGAGAAATGCATACTCGTAATAACTTTGAGTTCATGCTCAATCCGCCTTTTTACATCTTCTGGAATATTATCATTAAAACGCTTTGTAGCTCCTTTGTACACAAGGTGCTTTAGATATGAATCGAGAGTATATCCATCAGGAACCGTAAAATTTGGCAATATTGCATTGCCAAGGCTTAACTTGATATCAATCATATCCAATATTTTACAGGTATTGGATAACGCCTCAGGGTAATCCGAGAATAAGGCATGCATCTGCTCTGGTGTTTTGAAAAAAAATTGATCAGAAGAGAACCTCATTCTATTTTCATCTTCGAATGTTTTACCGGTTTGTATGCATAACAGTACATCATGAGAGCGGGCATCTTTTTGCTCAGGGTAATGGCAGTCATTTGTTACGATTAGAGGTATTTCCAATGATTTGGAGATATTTATTAGTTCTGAATTAGCTTTTTTCTGTTCCGATAAACCATGATCCTGTAATTCTAAATAAAAATGTTCCTTGCCGAATAGTTCTTGATAGATTCCTGCGTATTTTGATGCCTCCTCTTTTTTTCCCCTTAATATAAGTGATGGTATCTCTCCCTTTATACAAGAGCTTAAACATATTAAACCATCTTTATGCTTCTCTAATATTTCAAGATCTATCCTTGGCTTATAATAAAATCCCTCAACATAACCTATGGATGAGAGCTTCATAAGGTTTTTATAACCTGTTGCGTTTTTTGCTAACAAGAGGAGATGGTTAGAAGGATCATTACCATTTTCCTTTCCGGATTTTTCAAATCTGGATTTTGGCGCAATATAGAATTCCTCTCCGATTATAGGCTTTATGCCTGCCTTCTGTGCCTTTTGATAGAATTCCAATGCCCCGAACATATTTCCATGGTCAGTGAGAGCTACACCCGGCATATCCATCTCTATTGCCTTAGAGATAAGCTTATCAATTGTTATAGCGCCATCTAATATGGAGTAATCAGAGTGATTATGTAGGTGTATGAAGTCCATGGTTTAGATCATTTCATTATGGGACATAATTTCAAGCATAAAATAAATTATCATTAGAATATTGTAGGGATAAATTATGGTATATGGAATCATACAATTTCAGATTTACTTTTTCCATGCATTAGGGTATGTCCATAGATTAAATATTATTGCGATAGCTTACCTTCTTTTCTATATATAAATGAGCATAATTCTGTCCATTATTGGTTTTTAATTACTTGAATTTCGATATTGCATTATCTAAAGCATTCTTTAATTCATCCCAAGATTTTTTCAAGCCTATCTTTATTTCTATAAATGCTTTTTCACCTGCATTCTTCTGTTCTTCCAGTTTTTCTGCCACCTCATCACGCTTGATACGCAATGTCTCTATGGTTTCGTTATATTCCTTTTTTGCCTCAACCCTAGCCTTGCTCGCAAGTTCATCGATCTTGATGCTCAATTCTGAAAGTTGAGTGCTCATATTCTCATTTAAATTCTTCCAAAGATCATTACGCTTTGAGCGCAGGTCATCTAAAGTCCTGTCATACTTGGTCTTTACCTCTGACCTTGCCTTGTCTGTCAATATTAATATTTTAGAGCCTAAATCCTGTAGTTGGCATTCTAACTTCTGCCAATATTCTTCTCCCTTTCCCATACTATTACTCCTTTCCTTGTTTTAGCAAATATTAATTATTTAGAGTTGTATAAAGGGGATATCCCATTCAATGATGTAAATTAGATGGTATCTCCTTGATCATTAATAGATAATATGCCAAGTTAAAATATAATAAGAAGGAGTTAACCATCATGTAAAATAATGAAATAAAAGTAATAAAAGATCAAGCAAGTATTGTTGAAATTGAAGAAGAAGTATTAAATAAAAAGTCAAAGGAATAATTATTGATGCAAAATATATCCGTGCAATCATCCACAGGCAGTCACAGGGATGCCTATTCTCCTAAACTCATTTTAATAAGGTTTACGAAAAGATTATATCCAAAATTAACCTCCTTTTCATTTTAACTCCTCGAGATCATAAGATTAAAGGGAGGTAGTATATAGTATATTAGGAAGTCAAAATTGTGATAAAGGACATACTCAAAAAATCAAATGAAATGCTTTACTAAGCAGGATAAGGATTCTCCCCCTTACAGGCAAGGCATATCTCTTCATCTTCTTCTAATGGGAAAGCTTCATTGCACATTGCACAGATAGCAATACTGCCCTTCTTTTTCTTTTCCATATATTGGGG
>JAXHTS010000031.1 GCA_034190085.1 Spirochaetota bacterium | reverse complement strand
TTGATGCATCGATCATCTCCGCTGATACCATACAGTTGATGCCGAAGATGCCTTTTGACTCTCGTGTTGACTCTTCGACTTTAAGAATAATCTGCTTGATCATTGAATAGGGGGTGTCAACATTTCCCTTGGATTTAGCTGAGTCTTTTGTCGTGGGGATCCCAAATTCTTCACCAAGTTCTGCAACTATACCGCTTGTGCTTATGATCCCCAATATACCAGAATTGGCTGCTGCTATGGCAAGTTTTTCCGTCTTCCACGGACCCATCCCTGCCTGGATTATTGGATGTTCTATTCCCAAAAGATCACATAGTTTTGTTCTTATCATATTTTTATCCCTCTAAACATAGGGATAATCCATAATTGTTTACTCCTAAAATGTCAAGGAAAAGAAAGGATATTGTTGATATTATATCAATAACTCATATTATTTTTGCTTGATATTCTATTAATGTATTAGATATATAGGATCAAAGCTATTAATTGTCGTTCATTGCTGTCAGTTGATGTCTTGCTCAATTTATTAATACTAATATTTTAGCATAATCTAAGTAAGGTTTTATTTTTTTGGGAGAAATAATAAAAAAATAAAGGGAGGATCTTTTATGGAGGTTCAGGAAAAGGATTTAGGAGCAGTAAAGATTACTAGAAAAGAGGGTTTTGCGACAATAACGCTAAATCGGCCAGATAAGTTGAATGCATTTAGCCCAGATCTAATGTATGACTTTATGGCAGCCATTAGTGATATATCGGGTGATGATGACGTTAGAGCAGTGATTATTACTGGAGCTGGGAGTTCCTTTAGTGCTGGGGGTGACGTTGTGAAGGATATAAATCCATTGAGGGAAATGAGCGCAACTGATTTTCATAAGTATTTCAGTGGAGCGAGTGTGATGTATGAGGGATTAATGAATTCTGAGAAGCCTTATATTGCTGCGATAAATGGGTACGCGGTTGGAGCTGGGCTTGATATGGCCCTTGCATGTGATATAAGGATTGCTGCAGATGATGCAAAGATGGGTGAATTTTTTGTTAGAATGGGTCTTACTCCAGAACTTGGGATATATCTTCTGCCAAGATTGGTTGGATTGGGCTGGGCTAAATTGATTTGCCTTGCAGGGGATATTGTTGATGCAGCTTAGGCAGAAAAGATTGGACTGGTTGAGCAGGTTGTACCTGCAGATGAATTAATCCCATCTGCTGAAAAATTAGCTAAAAAACTTGTTAACAGAGCAGTGGCGGTTGGATCAATTAAAAGAGCAATCAATGAATCACTCAAGATGACTATGGGATCTTCCCTTGAATATATATCAATATTACAGTATCAGTTATGTCATACTGAGGATCATAAAGAGGCGGTTACTGCATGGCTTGAAAAGAGAAAGCCCGTATTTAAGGGAAGATAGATAGAAAACATAGAATATGATATTACTCAGCTTGACTGACGTTTTTTTACTATATATGTTTTTACATTCCATCTCTTGCTTTTGAATAGATTTCTAAATATTCAATGATAAATCTTTGAGGATTTTTGTGAGCAATCTTTGATTTTATCTTGGTTTTTTTCTTAATATAGTTTTTATTATGGGAGAGAGTTTCAAGTGCTTTAGCAATCTCATTAGGCTTCGCGGGATCAATTACAATACCCTCATAATCAGATATCACCTCAGGAATTGAATTGACATTGCTCCCAATTATAGGAAGGCCAAAGGATAGCATCTCAAGAGCAATCCTACAGATGGTCTCTGAGCCAATTGATGGGATAACACCAATATCTGTTATAGATAATATATCTCTAACATCGCTTAGCCTACCAATAAATGAAATATTATCTAACTTTGTCTCTTTAGCAATTCTCATTAAGTAATCAGTGCTGAGGTTTATCTCCTCTCCAGAAACAATGTAGTGGAATTTATTTTTGTTATTTTCTTTTAAAAAGGAATAGCTTTTAATGAAATGATCCACTCCCTTAATCCTATCGAGTCTACCTATAAATGAGATTACAATCCTGTTATCTGGGATATTCAATTCTAATTTTAGATTCTTTTGCGGCTTATAATCTGAAAAGTCTCTATAATTCATCTCAAGAGGTATGATGGAGATGAATTTATCGTCAATACCCATGCTTTTTAAGGCAGATGCCATTGAACTGGATGAGATTGTGTAGTGCCTTGCTGAATGCATATAGAAAAATCTATTAAGGAGATTATTCCTTGGCAAAGTACTATCTGTTTTTGTTCTGATAAGTGGAATCTTTTTATCTATAAGAGAAAAATATGCAAAGGAGTGATCCCTCGAAATATGAGGGTTAATAATATTAATTTTTCTTTCTGAGACTATGCTTCTAAATCTATCTATCTTTCTGATATAAGAGATTGGATTTGAGTCCATTAAGTCAATATCATCTAAAGTTGTTATCCCCAATTCTTTTGCACTTATGATGATTGGACTCTCTGGTATACCAAATAAAAAAACATTGTATCCTGCTTTTTTTAAGCCTTCTGCAAGAAACAATGCATAGTGAGCTGACGCATTATACCATCTTACTGAGGCCATTATTAAAATAGAGAAGTCATTCCATGCCTTCTTCCCATATCCAGTCCTGGAAAACATTGTATCTTCTGGATGCTAAAGGACTTCGTTATACTTTTGGATAATAGCTTTTGTTATTAGATCCCTTGCCTCCTGGGTAATGGGGAAAAATAGATCAATGAATTCTCCATTTTTTCTTTTGTTAGAGGGCATT
>JAXHTS010000030.1 GCA_034190085.1 Spirochaetota bacterium | reverse complement strand
CGAATATAGCTTATATCACTTACCCAGCAGCTATTTATCGTAGTGACCTTGAACTCGCGATTTAATAAATTCGGAGAAACCGGATAATTATGATTCGAATTCGTGGTAACTTTAAATCTACGTTTTTGACGACCTTTAAAACCATTCTCTCGCATTATACGCGCTACCCGCTTTCTCGAACATCTGGTATTATGCTTTCTTAACTCCCTGAATATCCTGGGGCTACCGTATAGCCTGCGATTTACCTCATATATCTCCTGAATAATAACCTTAAGATCTTCATCATCCATCCTATATCTATTCATCGGATTCTTAAGATAAGAATAATAGCGGCTAAGTGATACTCCCAAAACTTCGGCCATTTTCTTCACCGGAAACTTGCCGCTATGTTCTCTCATGAATTTGTACCTCGCTTCTCGGTTTTTGAGAAAATGGCCACTGCTTTTTTTAATATATCACACTCCAGTTTTACATCTGCTAATTCCTTCTTCAGCTTATATAATTCCTCATCCCGAGGAATACCTTTCCCAGAAAATGCTTTCCCATTATTATCCCTTAATTCTCTTCTCCATCTTGATAAAAGATCAGGCCTTATCCCTAAATCTTCAGATATCTCACTAGTTGTTTTACCGCTTCTCTCCAGTAACTCTATTGAATCAATCTTAAATTGTTTGTCAAATTTGCTTCTTGATTTCATTGACTCCTCCGTTAAGCTTATTATCGTTTCTTTCGCTTAACTTCGTGTCATCTTTTTGGGGGCAAGGCCAATATACTTTCTAAATCGTATAAATCGTATTAGCTCATTAAGAATTATTTCGTAAACTTATTTCGTTTTAGTATAATTAGTTTCTATTGTTCATATTCATTTACCTAATCCCTATTATCCCTCATTTTATATTAATTTGCAGATAGGTGTTAGATGTCAGCCTACTGAAATAAACTCAATAAGCAGTCAATCAATCTCTAAAGTCATTGCAAATGGCAATTATGATCATTTATTTATAAACTGAATCAGTCCCATAAAGACTGTAATAACTGTAAAGCCAATGCCAATAAACCACATAAGCATGCCAATTCTTCTATCCACTGACTCAAACCGAGTATCCATGTTTTTTTGCATGGAAGACATCTGCTGCGCAAGAAGCTCAATGCTGTGAAGAATGTCATCTCTATCACGAAGCGAATGCGCAGTAAGAGAACGCACAAAACGCTTAACAGCCTTTGGGTCTTGCTTCTCAATCGCCTCAAGCATGCTGTCTTCTAATTCCTGTATGTACTCAGCCCTGTTCATAATTATAAATTTATCTTTATTTGATAATAAATCAATTATAATTCCTTACGCAGTCACGCTATTTTTTTTATCCCATGCTGGATTTACCTTTTTCAATTGATCCGGTGCTAGAGAGCATATATTCAGAATACTGTGTAAATTATTGCCAGTCCAATTTTTGGTAGGGTCTTCTTGAATTCAAAAAATAAATAATAACTAATTACAGCCCAATTAAAATATTGACATAATATATATAGATTTTATAGTTGCCAACTATTAGTATTATAAAATGAAAATAGTTTATTAGATTACATTTATTAAAATTATGAAAGGGGGGAGAAAGATATGGATGAAATGATGGAAAAAAGAATTAATCAATTAAGGGAGATAAGGGAGAAACTTAAATTAGGCGGAGGTCAGGACAAGATTGATAAAGTACATGCAAAGGGAAAACTATCTGCCAGGGAGAGAGTAGATATGTTGATGGATCCTGGAAGTGTAGTAGAATTTGGTACTTTAGTTGGTTATCGTTATAATTCTCCTGCAGATGGATTAATTGCAGGTCATGGCACCATAAACGGTAGAAGAGTATGTTTCTACTGTCAGGACCCCACGGTTCAGGGTGGATCTATAGGCATGAAGCATGGATTTAAGATGTATACTACAGTTGAAAGAGCTATGGATATGAAGGTGCCCTTTATCGGTTTACATGATTCACCTGGCGCAAGAATGCCAAAACTGGACAGTGGAGCGCAGAGCGCCTTTGGAGGGGGAGAAGGCGAGATGGGCGCTATATCCGACAAAAATGGCGGATCCATATTTTTCCCCAATACACATGCATCAGGATATGTACCTCAGATATCTGCCATCTTAGGTAATTGTGCAGGTATATCTGTGTATTCACCAGCACTAAATGATTTTATATTTATGACAGATAAGAGTAACATGTACATTACTGGTCCACGAATGGTCAAGTCTGTTATGCATGAGGATGTTACTGGAGATGATTTAGGCGGTTCTAAGATTCATACCCAAAAGAGCGGTGTAGCTGATCTGAGATTCCCTACTGAAGAGGATTGTTTTAATGGCATAAAGGAATTACTCAGCTATCTCCCTTCAAATTGTGAAGAGAAACCACCACGTGTTGAAACAGGGGATGATCCAACAAGATTTGATGATGAATTAGCGGATATTGTTCCTTCAGATAGCACAAGAGCCTTTGATATGCGAAAGGTAATTCGTAAAATTGCGGACAATGGCAAATACTTTGAAATTAAACCTGAATTTGCAAAGGAAATGACTGTAGGTTTTGGTCGTTTGGATGGATATAGTGTGGGATTTGTCGCTAACAACTCAATGACTATGGCAGGTAGTCTTACTGTTGATAGTTCAGATAAACAGGCGAGGTTCATTAGATTCTGTGATTGCTTCAATATACCTTTAGTCTTTTTAATTGATACATCAGCCTATCTTCCTGGGAGTGTACAGGAACATGCTGGTATTATTCGCCATGGAGCAAAGGTATTGTATGCCCTCTGTGAATCCACTGTACCTCGAGTAGCTGTTACAATAAGGAAGGCCTATGGTGGAGGAAACCTCGGTATGGGTTGTCTTCCTGGTCTTAATACCGATATGATCTTTCAATGGCCAATAGTGGAAGCGGGTGTAATGGGACCTAGACAGGCTGTTAACCTTTTTTATGCAGCAGAAATAATGGCAGCGGACGATCCTGATAAGGTGAGGGAAGAAAAGCTTAAAGAATATCAGGAACTAGCTGGGAATCCATTTAATATGGCATCAGATAATATTTTTACAGAAGATATAATCGAACCGAGAGAGACGAGACGTGTTCTAATAAATAGTCTATCGTTATTAAGAGAGAAAAAGAAGAATATCGGCAAACCGAAGAAGCATGGTAATATACCGTTGTAATCGAATCTCATTGATTTATTTTTAATGAGCCTCATCCCAGCAAAGGCTGAGGTGGGGCTCAAATAATAAATATTAATTACTCACATTTTCTAGGTTCTTAATCTGATTCTTTAGATATAAAAGCTGTTCATTGTATTGAGCGTTAAAATTTTCGATTATCGCTTTTCTCTTCTTCAAATATTCAGGATTGCTTTCAGGACTAATCTTTACTTTCGAACCCAATTGTGCTCCAATTTGCTCCTCCAATTTTTTTAATGAAGGTGTTAGCTCCTCTGCAATTTGTTTTTCCAAAAGTGTTAACTGTTCAACATATTGTTGAAATAAATGTTCAATATCTGATATTTTTTTCTTTATTAATTTTTTATTTTCCTTTATTCTTATAAGTATCTCATATTCATTCTTTATTAATTCCAACGATACCTCATTCTTAGGAAGCTGAATATTACTCAGTAGCACTTCCTCAATTGAGTTGACAATTATTTCTATATCATTTTTCTCCCTTCCTTTCAATTGACTCTCTAAAGTTACAGCATTATTACTTATCATCATTCCAGCAATCCTTCTTCCTTCATGTTCAAGTTCTCTCCTTTTTAACGCAACCTTATCAACCTCAATATTAGCGCTTCTCTCAAGAGCGATTTCTAATGATGTTTTTATTCTGTCACTATTACTCATCACTTATCTCCAGTTAAATTGTGAATATTTAGTTATTATTATTTGATGTTACTTGCTGCTTTACTTCGCAGTATATTATGATATTAAGCAAAGCATAATCAACAATGGCATTGAATAATTCAGTACTGCTTCATGTAAGCAGTAGCAAAGAGTAGTAATTGCATTTAATTTTGATCATTGACTGATTAACCATATCTCCATTTATGTACATGCAATCAATATTGATATTATAGTCTTCATATATATAGTGGGCAAGTTGGTCTATATTATAAAATAAAGTTAATTACTATAAGATTATAATGTACGAAGAGGAAGGCAAGAAAAAAATGACAATACTATAAGAAATTCAGATATTTCGATTATCATCTAGTGAAAATGAAGCTTGCTCTATATCGATCATGCAAAATTTTCCTTCGAATAAAAAAATATTCGACCGAATTGTTTTTCATTCAATTCAAGGTATTACTTATAACAAACCGATAATTGATAATGAAAGCAAAATGATTGATACATGCATCAAGAATACTTATCAAAAAATATATTTGGATTTAATATGTTATGCAAATTTAAGATTATCAGTACTATAATAATTATTTATCATGTTTTTAATATGTATGCTGTTGCAAAGGGGATGTATATCGAAGAATCGATTAGCAGCACCTTGAGTGGAAAGGATGTTTCAATTCTACAAAAAACTTACCTTACTGATAATAATTTATTATTTACTCAATCGACTCATCCTCAACGTATACTATATGATCTTAATACACAGAGAGTATATCTTATTGATGATATAAAGAGACGTTATTCATCTACATCATTCAATAACTATAAGGAAAGCTTTGATCAGGGTATCTCTTCGATATTTAATTTGTTAGTTGTAAATGAGATATTATGTAGAGAAAGCGGTGAAAAGAAGAGAATTTATAATTACGATTGCTTTGAGATTGTTATTTATCTACCTAAGATCGCTACGATGATCTCTTTATGGCTCACCAAAGATTTGCCAGCTCTCATGAATCTGTACTATTCCTTTTCGCAAAAGGCTGAACTTGGAAATGGAATGAAAAAGATGATCTCAATAATGAAGCAATATGATGCCTTTCCAGTAGAGAGTATCACTGCTATGGTTCGGCCTAAAGAGTCGACTAGATATTTGAAGGTTAGGTTGAAGAAGATATCTTATAATGTATTAGATTCCATATTCACAATTCCTTATGAATACAAAAATATACCATATTTAGCTAATCAATAATATTCCCAAAGGATGATCGGCATTATATAACATACTCAATGTAGGATAAAATAATGGTAAGAAAGCAAGGGGGAGGGGCGCTCAACATCCTGAGAATGATTAATTATTTATTATCTATGATAAGTATATTCTTTCGTTAATTTTCATCATCATAATATAATAATTGGGCGATTGGCTCAGTCGGTTAGAGCGCCTGCCTTACATGCAGGAAGTCGCTGTATCGAATCCAGATCGCCCAAATCCTGTGGTGATACACATGTTTGACAGGAGTGAAAAATCCTTCACTCCTGTCAAGAGTTAGACATAAGAATAAAATTCCCCGAGAAGTGCTTATGAAAGGGATTATAATCTATTCTGCCATTTTTTTATAAGTCTCATATCTTTCCCTCATTTCAGCTTCAGCCTTTTTTAATAGCTTTTCTGCCTCATCAGGGAATGATCTCATTAGACTTGAATATCTCACTTCACCTAATAGAAACTCCCTATAATCACCTGACGGATCCTTAGAATCAAGGATGAATGGATTTTTCCCTTCTTCTTTAAGAAGAGGATTATAGCGATAGAGATACCAGTAACCAACTTCAACTGCCTTTTTCTCTTCCTCTTGGCTTTTACCCATATCGATCCCATGATTTATGCATGGGGAGTAGGCAATAATGAGCGAAGGGCCAGGATAGCTTTCTGCCTCTGTAATCGCCTTCAAAAATTGATTTTTATTTGCGCCCATTGCAACCGATGCAACATACACGTAACCATAGGTCATAGCCATTCTTCCCAAATCCTTCTTGCGAATAGGTTTACCCTTAGCTGCAAACTTGGCTACAGCACCAATAGGGGTTGATTTTGAAGCCTGTCCACCTGTATTGGAATAGACCTCAGTATCCAGGACAAGCAAATTGACATCATGACCTGAGGCTAGAACATGATCCACACCCCCATAACCAATATCATATGCCCAGCCATCGCCACCAAAAGCCCAGATCGATTTTTTAACAAAGTAATCATTGCGATTAATGATATCAGAGATTAGCCTAGCAACATCCCCCTTGAATTTTGGAAGCTCATTGTTTAGTAACTCCATTATTCTTGGCCTAAGTTCCTTTGTTTTATCAGCATCATTTATATTATCCAACCAATTTTGTAATAGACCCTTCAATTCAGCGACAATATCATGACGTAGAATCTCCTGGACAAGATCACCTAGTTGCTCCCGTCTCTGATCAACACCTAAATGTAATCCAAAAGCGCATTCTGCCGGATCCTCAAAAAGTGGATTCGTCCAGGCTGGTCCATGACCCTCTTCATTTACTGTATAGGGACAACTTGATGGGGAACCGCCATAAATAGAAGAACAGCCAGTAGCGTTTGCGATAATCATCCTGTCTCCAAAGAGCTGAGTGATAACCTTAATATACGGAGTTTCACCGCATCCTGGACATGCTCCTGAAAATTCAAAAAGAGGTTTACAAAACTGACTTCCCTTAACTGTTGTCTTTGACATTAAATTATCTCTTATTGGTAGTGTTGTAGAAAACTTATGATTCGTTACTTGTCCTTCTTGAGTGGTTAATGGCCTCATGACAAGCGCCTTCTCCTTTGAAGGACAGATATCAGCACAGTTGCCGCAACCTACACAATCCAAGGGTGAGACCTGTATTCGATATTTGAATCCTTCTAATTCCTTTCCCTTAGCCTCAAGCATTATGAAATCATTGGGAGCGTCTTTTATTTCAGCATCTGTACCCAATATCGGTCGTATTGCGGCATGAGGACAGACAAAAGAACATTGATTGCACTGAATACAGTTATCCGGAATCCATTCAGGCACGTTGACCGCCACACCTCTTTTTTCGTATTTTGTGGTTCCTGTTGGATATATACCATCTGGTGGGAAGGCGCTTACTGGTAAAGAGTCCCCTTGTTGAGCATTTATTGGTCTAAGTACATTGGTTATAAATTTTGGCTCATTTTTTTCTATATATGCATCCTGACCTGCAGTTGCCCAACTCTCCGGTATCTTTACCTCTATTACAGAATCAATTGCTTTATCAACAGCGTTATAATTCATATTTACAATATCTTCGCCTTTTTTGCCATAAGTCTTATTTATAGCATCTTTCAAATATCTAATTGCATCTTCTTGAGGAATGACTTCTGCAATTTTAAAAAATACAGCCTGCATTATCATATTTATTCTCGCTCCTAAACCCAACTCATCAGCAATTTTTACAGCATCAATATTATAAAATTTTAATTTCTTCTGAGCAATGGTTCTTTTTAAACGATTAGGAAGATTGGTCTCCATCTCTTCAATGCTCCAAGGAGAATTGAGTAGAAAGCTTCCACCATCTCTAATTCCATCGAGTAGATCATACTCATTGACATAAGCAGGATTATGGCAGGCAATAAAATCAGCATTGGTCAAAAGATATGGAGATAGGATTCTATGTGGTGAGAACCTTAGATGAGACATTGTAACTCCACCGGATTTCTTAGCATCATATGCAAAGTATGCCTGGGCATACATATCAGTATTCTCACCAATGATCTTTATGGCATTTTTATTGGCTCCTACTGTTCCATCAGCTCCTAATCCCCAAAATTTGCATCTAACAGTCCCTTTTGAAGAGGTATCAATATTTGGTCCAACTTCAAGAGATGTATGAGTTACATCATCATCGATTCCGACTGTAAAATGGTTTTTGGGTTCCTTGGATTTGAGATTATCAAATACCGCCTTTACCATATTGGGTGTAAAATCCTTACTTCCTAATCCATATCTGCCGCCCACAATAACAGGCTTTTCACCCCTTTCATGAAAGACAGTACATATATCTTGATATAATGGCTCTCCCAAACAACCCGGAGTCTTAACCCTATCCAACACAGCTATTCTATTGGCAGTTGAAGGGAGGGCTCGTAAAAAGTGTTCTCTAGAAAATGGAAGATAGAGTCGTACTTTAACAACTCCAACCCTCTCACCGAGTTCGTTTAAATATTTTACTGTTTCATCAATAACATCACAACTCGAAGCCATTGATATAATTACCCTATCAGCTTCAGGATCACCAACATAGTCAAATAGATTGTAGGACCTGCCAACTAGATTGCTTACCTTTTTCATCTCTTCATCAACTATAGTAATAATTTTATCATAATAGGGATTTATTGCCTCCCTGTTTTGAAAAAAGATATCAGGATTCTGATTTGTACCCCGAAGTTGAGGATGTTCAGGATTCATAGCACGGCTTTTAAAATGATCAATGGCATTCCAGTCCACAAGACTGGCCATGTCATCATAGTCTATAATCTCTACCTTTTGAATCTCCATGGATGTCCTGAATCCGTCAAAAAAATGGATAAAGGGAAGGCTTGCCCTGATGCTGGCAAGATGAGCTACAAGTCCAAGGTCCATAACCTCCTGCACAGAGCTTGATGCTATTGATGAAAATCCAGTCTGTTTTACAATATTTATATCCGAGTGGTCACCGAAGATGGAAAGGGCGTGAGTGGCAATTGCGCGAGCTGAGACATGGAATACTGCTGGCATAATCTCCCCTGCTATCTTATACATATCTGGAATCATCAAGAGTAGCCCCTGGGAAGCTGTAAATGTAGTGGATAACGCCCCAGCACAAAGGGCTCCATGAACAGCAGCCGCAGCACCAGCCTCTGATTGCATTTCATATATCTTTAATACCTGGCCAAAGATATTTTTCCTATAATTGGCAGCCCATTCATCACAATATTCTCCCATAGAACTTGAAGGGGTAATGGGATATATCGCAGCAACCTCACTCATCGCATAGGCAATATGAGCTGCAGCTTCATTTCCCTCGATTGTTTTCATTGTTTTGGTCATAACCTTTTCTCCATATATTGATAGTAGTAGAATTGATTAGAAACTTATAAAAAAGTAAAAAGATAAAATGTCAATTATTTTTAATAAATCATAAATCCTTCGGGATACATTTATCATTATATATTATTAATGTAAAATTGTAAGCAATTTTTTATATATTTAGGCAAGCATGATGATATTACATTCTGTTCATGAATTCATGTGGATAAAACGATTTCTGAAGATTGTCAGTGTCCAATCCGATATTATTAAAGGACTCATCTATTATATCATCTCATATAGTTTATTTTGTATATTGGGCATTATAAATATATCCTCATATTGCATATTATGAAAATGAAACCTATCATTTACAGGAGTACAATTTCGCTATTTCTAAGTTAAATCTTAATTGTAAAAATGTAAGGATTAGTAAAAGATCGATATAGGATTATTATTATGAAGAGATCAAATTATTATTGGATTTATATACTTGAATGTGAGAATGGTTGTTATTATACGGGTTATACAGAAAATCTGTTTAGGCGATATTTACAACACATAAATGGCTCAGCAAAGGCAAAGTACACAAGGAGTTTTAAACCAACAAGGATTGCACAATGCTGGAAATTATATGATACAAAAGGAATCGCACTGAGGATTGAGCATTTTATTAAAAGCTTGGATAGAAAGGTAAAGGATATAATTGTAGATGATCCTGAAAGGCTTAAATATTATGTTTTGGATAAATTAACCCTTGACATAGAGATTTTTCCATATAATCCAGAGTTGGTTGAGAGTGAATTACTTAATTTATATACATGTGATTAATCTATAGTAATTCTATTTCCGGCAAGAGTAGGGGGGTAAATTGTTGACTTATACAAGAAGGTTATTCTTGCCTTTAGGGGAAGGTTTTAGTATCATTACTAGTTCAATATAAGCTGAGCGTAAAGTTATAAATGTAATGTGACGCTAAATTGGAGTAACATTGCTAGGGCTATCCAAATCCTCTAAACTTTACTGTTAGTGTAATATTATAATTGAGAAAGGAGTAATTAAGATGCGAAGGATTATTATTTCAGTGATATTGTTAACATGTTCATTAATTGCATTTTGTGGAGAATTTAAAGAAGATGGACTTTATGCTGTCATTCATACCAGCATGGGCAAAATGGGATTCAGGCTATATTATGAAAGGGTTCCTGTTACAGTGGGCAACTTTGTTGGGCTCGCTGAGGGAACCATTGAGTTCACAAACATGAAGTCAGGGAAGAAGGAAAAGAGACCCTTTTATAACGAACTCATCTTTCACCGTGTAGTCAAGGGATTTGTTATTCAGGCTGGATGTCCTTTAGAAAACGGTATGGGGAATCCGGGATACAGCTTTGTTGATGAGTTCGATCCCGGGCTGAACCACAATTCTCGTGGCATTCTCTCCATGGCGAATTCAGGACCAAATACCAATGGAAGCCAGTTTTTCATTACACTTAAGCCAGCATCAAACCTAAATAATAGGCACTCAGTTTTTGGGAAGATGGTTTATGGTGAGGATGTGCTGACAGAGATAGGTAATGTGAAGACCGATAATCAGAATAAGCCTATTGAGGATGTTTTCATTAAATCTATAAGGATTGTAAAAATTGGAAAGGATGCTAAGGCTTTTGATGCGGAGAAGGCCTTTGCGCAAAATAAGGAATTGCTGAAAAACTATAAGGAGAAACAGGATAAGTGGCTTAAGTCATTGTTATCAAAGTTAGGTGTAAAAGAGGATAGGATTGTTAGCAATGAATCAGGCCTTAGGTATTATGTAAAAAGGCGAGGTAAGGGAAGAAAACCATCTGTTGGAGATATAATCAAGGCTCATTATTCCGGATATCTTATCTATGGTAAAAAATTTGATAGCTCCTATGATAGGAATCAGCCCTTTGAGACCCCCATAGGAGTGAGGCGAGTGATCCAAGGATGGGATGAAGCATTTTTAGATATGCGTAAGGGTGAAAAGAGGGTACTGATCATCCCGCATCATCTAGCTTATGGTCGGAGGGGGATGCCGCCTTTCATACCCCCTGGAGCAACGCTAGTCTTTGAAGTGGAGCTTCTCTCAATTAAAAAGGGCAATTAGGAATCATAATTTTTTCGACTATCTATTTATTCAAGTAAAGATGTAATCATAATAAGATCAACGATTATCCAATGCCTGAATTAAAACTCTACATGAGCAACCGGCTGGAGATTCTCGCTGATAGGCTTGCATGTTCGCTTGAGGAACCCCTTCAGTCCCCCCTGATCCCTGAGATCATCATAGTTCAGAGTAGAGGCATGAAGCGCTGGATATCCCTGCAACTGGCCCAGCGTTTTGGCATATGGTCCAACTATAGGTTCCCCTTCCCAAATGAGATGGTCAATGAAATCTTTCAGGCCATCTTTCCTGATACACCGGTCGATAGATTCTTTGACATGGACGTAATAGCATGGAGGATAATGAGACTCCTTCATCAAAGCGTTTCAATGAGGGAGAGTGAAGACCTTGATAATTATCTTAGGGGCGGGGATTATTCTCTCAAGAGATATCAGCTATCGGTTCAGATTGCTAATGTCTTTGACCAATATCTGACATACAGGCCTGAGATGATACTCGAATGGGATAGGGGAGAGGATAATTGTTGGCAGGCAGAGCTTTGGCGGCTTATTGTTGAGGAGTTGTCTCATAGCCATCCACCGGCATTAAGAGGGAGGTTCCTTGAAAGGATTTTAGATCCTTCAATATTGAAGAGGGTTGAGTTGCCGGAGAGGATTTCGGTATTCGGCATATCGTCGTTGCCCAGTTTCCATATGGATGTGCTTACAGCATTGTCAGCATCAGTAGATGTTAACCTTTTCATTATGAATCCATCCCAGAAGTATTGGGCTGATATTAGTTCCGAGCGGGATATTGCAAAATCGCTTAGCGCAGGGTCAGGGGAATCACCCACTGCGGAAAATCTACACCTCGAGAAGGGGAACAGCCTGCTTGCATCAATGGGTAAGCTTGGAAGAGATTTCCTGTGGATAATTATGGAATATTATGATCCGCTTGATCATTCATGTTTTGAGGAACCAGGCGATGACTCTCTTCTTCATCTTATTCAATCCGATATCCTTAATATGATTGACAGAGGCGCTTCACCCTTAGAAGGGGACACAATAATTACGGATATAACCGAAGAGTGGATCAGGGATGATAAATCAGTAACCATTCACTCATGTCATAGCCCCATGCGCGAGATAGAAGTGCTGAAGGATTTTTTACTCGATCTCTTCAATAGCAGTCCTGAATTAGAACCTCGCGATATTATAGTGATGACACCGGATATCGAGGCCTATTCGCCATTTATTCAGTCGGTTTTTCAAGCTTCAACTGATGATTCCCAGAGTATACCCTTCTCCATAGCGGATATGAGCATAAGAAGAGAGAGCAGAGTAATTGATACATTTTTTGCAGTGCTTGATCTTGCAGGAGGCAGATTTGAGGCTAGCAGGGTTCTTGATATTATTGAGTGTGAGGAAGTGCTGCAAAGATTTAATCTGCAGTCAAGTGATATTGAATTGATACGACGGTGGGTGAGTGAAACGCATATATGCTGGGGAGTTGAAGCGAGGGATCGGGGAGAAAAGGGACTTCCAGAATTTCGGGAGAATACCTGGAATGCTGGCATTGATCGTCTTCTATTGGGTTATGCCATGTCTGGCAATGGCGAGTCGATGTTTATGGACATTCTACCCTATGAGAATATTGAGGGAAGTGAATCACTTATTCTTGGAAGGTTTATAGAATTATCGAGAATGCTTTCAGATCATGTTAGTTCCCTTGTCAATCTCTATACTCTTTCTCAGTGGGATGAGGTCCTATTATCGATTCTTGATAATCTCTTCCTGGATGGGGAGGACGCGGGTGATATACAGATTTTGCGGGAGGCTATTAGCAGGCTTATAGCAATTGAGGAGGAATCGAATATTCACGAGAAGTTGGAACTTGTAGTTGTGAGGACATGGTTGGAGCATGCATTAAACCAGGATCGTGCTTTGACCGGATTTCTTAGTGGCAGGGTTACATTCTGTGCTATGCTTCCCATGAGGAGTATTCCTTTTAAGGTTGTTTGTCTTATTGGCATGAATAATGACGCATTCCCCAGAACCACCAAAGCAGTGAGCTTTGATTTAATTGCGAATAATCCTAAGCGAGGAGACCGCTCCAAAAGGATAGATGATCGGTATCTATTTTTAGAATCTATTATCTCTGCAAGAGAGACTCTATTTATAAGCTATATTGGGCAGGGAATACAGGATAATAGCGATATACCTCCATCAGTACTCGTGAGCGAGCTAATAGATTATATTGAACAGGGTTTTAAGATTCCAGATGGAATAATCACAGATCATATCCTCTTCAAACATCGCCTGCTGGCTTTCAGCTCACGCTATTTCGACAATAGTGGGAATCTTTTCAGTTATTCTGAAGAGAATCTTAGAGCCTGCAAGGTCATGTTAAATGAAAGAAAACAATCAACACATTTTATTATTGGAAGGCTTTCCGGATATGATGGAGAGGATAAAGTGATTGATCTCAATAATCTCATAAAATTTTTTTCCAATCCAGCGAAGCACCTTTTAACATCAAGACTAGGCATATATCTTGATGAGAGATCGAATAGAATTATTGATCGTGAGCCATTTCATATCGATAGTTTGGATAAATATTATATTGAACAGAAGATCTGTTCACGTTTTCTCAAAGTTTCTGATATCGATTCGTTATACGGAATAATTCGTTCAGAGGGTCTGCTCCCTCACGGAATGATAGGTCATGCGACCTTCAAAAATCTAATACCTGAGATCCAGAGATTTGGGAAAAATGTAAAATCCCATATGAATGGGGAGATGCTTGATCCTCTTGATGTCAATCTTGATATTTATGGATATAAACTTATAGGAAGAATCCAGAATATCTGGCCTACCGCTTTACTCTGCTTGCATTATACAAAGGCAAATGCAATGGATAAATTGAAAGCCTGGGTACTTCATCTAATCCTTAATGCCTTAAATCTGGGATCAAGCTCAAAAAAGACTATTCTAATCTGTAAGGATTCCACTTGGGAGATGGAACCCCTTAACAATGCATTTGACCTGCTTGAGAAACTCCTTCATATCTATGATAAAGGGAAGGATGAAATACTGCATTTCTTTCCTACAACCTCATGTGAATATGCCTTATGGATATTAAAAGAATATTCCCATAAGGAGGCATTGAATAGGGCAATACAGAAGTGGGAGGGTAGCGATTTCAGTCGTGGAGATCGAGAAGATCCGTATTATAATCTCTCCTTTGGGAGGGTTGATCCCTTTGAAAGTGATTTTGCAGAACTATCAAAAGAAGTATTCATGCCATTATTGACTCATCAGATAAGGCTGGAGAAATGAAGAGTTTTAATATAATAGACTGTCCGCTTAATGGGACTAATCTTATTGAGGCGAGCGCTGGAACGGGGAAGACATACATCATCGCCAGTCTTTTCCTTCGCTTAATTCTTGAAAAACAGTTTATGATAGAGGATATTCTATCAGTAACTTTTACGGAGGCCGCCACTGAGGAGTTGCGCTATCGGATACGAGGACGTTTAAGGGAGGCCTTGCTTGCCCTAACGAGCAATCATAACATCGCTCTCAGTGATGAGTTTTTGAATATTCTCATTACTAAATATAGGAATGATGAAAGTGCGATAAGACGGCTGCGTTATGCCCTTATGAATTTTGATGAGGCCTCAATCTATACTATTCATGGCTTTTGTCAGCGGATGCTTATGGAGAATGCCTTTGAGAGCGGTTCCCTGTTCGATACGGAGCTTTTATCAAGACAATCAGAATTATTGCTCGAGATCGTTGACGATTATTGGAGGATCAATTTCTATAATACACCGTCATTGTTAGCGCAATATTTAATATTGAAGAAATACAGCCCTGATTATTTTCTTCAGGTTTTAAAAAACCGTTCTATCGATCCATCCTTTGAGATAATTCCCGATGTAACTGCACCAGATATCAATGGAATTGGCGAGGAATTATTGAAGGACTATGAAAGGCTATGTGTCAATTGGTCATCAATGAAGCTTGAGGTTGAGGGGATACTATTGCATGCTATTGCATTAAATAGGAAAACATACAGGCGGAGTTCAATTCCAGCATGGATTGAAGCAATGGATGATTTTATCAGTCTTGGCGATCCGATGTTGAGGTTCGATGCTTTCAATAGGTTTACTACCTCAAGCATCATGAGGGCGACTAAAAAGGATTTCCAAAACCCTATTCATCCATTTTTTGATCTTTGTGAACACTTTGAAACAAGTTATAGATCCCTGGAAAGTACTTTTGATCGTTATATCCTATGCAAGAGCAGAGAGTTATTTGAGTATGTTAAGGATGAGTTGAATAAAAGAAAGTCTCTTCGTAACATACGCACCTTTGACGATCTTCTTGTGGATATGCATAAGTCTATAAGGGAAGGGTATAATTCAGAATTGGCACGAGCGGTAAGGAGTAGATTCAAGGCAGCGCTCGTTGATGAGTTTCAGGACACCGATCCGATTCAGTACGATATATTTACAACAATTTTTGGGACAGATGATCGAATCCTCTATCTTATAGGTGATCCGAAGCAGGCGATATATAGATTCAGGGGGGCTGATATATTTGCATACATAAAGGCTTCTTCAAGTATTCGGTACAGATATACCCTTAATACAAACTGGAGAAGTGAACCGAATCTTATAAGGGCTGTTAATACTATTTTTTCAAGATCAAAGGATTTTGTTCCATTTATCTTTGAGGATATAGCTTTTCAAGAGGTTAAATCCTCGGAAAAGGAAAGTAGCGAATTCCTTTATATCAATGGAAAACATGAATCCCAGCTACATATCTGGTTTATTGACAGGAAGTACGCTGACAAGAAGTATGGCTTTATATCCAAAGGAAAAGCCATAAGGCTAGTCTCACGTTCTCTGGCTGCTGAAATATCCAGATTGCTTCATCTTGGCAGAAAGGGGCAGGCAGTTATTGCTAATAAGGCAATTATGCCTAGCGATATCGCTGTTCTTGTTCGCAAGAACAATCAAGCTAAAATTGTGCAAGATGAACTGAGATCCCTTAATATCCCCAGTGTGTTGTATGGCGCTGAGAGCATATTCGTTTCCCACGAGGCTATGGAGATGGAGAGGGTGTTGTCTGCAATAGTGGAATATGGAAATGAGAGGAGAATTAAGGTTGCCCTTACCACTGATATCTTTGGATTCTCTGGAAATGAGATCCTTGCCTTCACTGAAGATGAGACAGGGTGGGAAGCCTTGATGAATCGGTTCAGTCAATACAATGACCTATGGACTCGGTATGGTTTCGTCAGGATGTTTCGTGTCTTGCTTAAGGGGGAGAATGTACGTATTAAATTACTCTCCTACCCAGATGGTGAACGCAGAATAACAAATCTGCTGCATTGTTCCGAGGTTTTGCATCGAGGGGAGGTTGAAAATAAACTGAGTATAGATGGTCTTCTCAAATGGTTTAGATTAAAGCTTTTTCAGGGTGATGAATCCGAAGAGAATCAGATTCGCCTTGAAACGGACGAAGATGCTGTTAAGATTATAACTATACATAAGAGCAAGGGATTAGAATTTCCGATTGTCTTTTGTCCATTTATTTGGGATAGAGCAAAAATTGATGATAATAAATCCTTTACCTTTCACAATCCTGCTCGAGACAATCGATTGACACTTGATCTCAATGCGATGGATGAGATGAACAGGAGGATCGCTGAGAAGGAGGAATTGGCGGAAAATATCCGTCTTCTCTATGTCGCTCTCACCAGAGCTAAGAATCGATGCTATCTTGTATGGGGAAAGATAAATCAATCTGAATCCTCTGCTTTGGCATACATTTTTCATAAACCTAACGATCTTAGCCCTCATAATCTTGTTAGCGAATTAGGGGATTATGTTAAACCCTTGATCAATGAGGATATGTTTGATGATGTTAAAGGGATAGATGAGATGGGGGACGGTACTATCATGCTTACAGGTATTCCGGCACAAGATAGCTATCAATATCAGCCCTATGATCTGTTACATGAGAAACTCAGTTGTAGGGAATTTAAGGGCTACATCTCAAAGGACTGGATGATCACGAGCTATTCGTCCCTTGTATCAAACAGTCGATATGGCATGGAAAATCCGGATTATGACAGGGTAGATAGCGAGGTGAGGTTTCAGCATAGGGTGAATGAAGGTGAAACTATTTTTAGCTTTCCGAGGGGAGTTGTTGCTGGCGCTTGCATTCATGAAATATTTGAAAACCTAGATTATACACTCACAAATTCTGCGTGCACAGAGAGGCTGATATCCCAAAAGCTCGCTAAGCATGGTTTTCACAATAGATGGCAGGGCGTAATGTCGAATATGATAAAAAATGTGCTCACAACTCCTCTTAAGCCTGAATGTATGGACTTTATCCTTCAAAAGGTTGACAATAGTCACAGATTGAATGAACTAGAGTTCTATTTTCCCATTGAGCGGATATCGCCAGAGATGTTATCAAATATATTTTCCAGTTGGAGCGGCCTCAATACTCGTACAGAGTCATTCGCATCACGCATGAAGAGGTTGGGATTTAGAACGGTTAGGGGTTTTTTAAGAGGATTTATTGATATGGTTTTTATGTTTAATGATAAATACTATATCGTTGATTGGAAATCGAACTATCTTGGTGACAGTATTAGGGATTATAATCAGGATGAAATTCTTTCTGCAATGGAAGATCATTACTACTTTTTTCAATATCATCTATATGTAGTAGCTCTGCATCGTTATCTTATGACAAGGATGACCGAGTATAGATACGATAGACATTTTGGTGGTGTATTCTACATCTTTGTTCGGGGTGTTGATCCCCAACGTGGTCCTTCATACGGCATTTTTCATGACTTCCCTTCTTCTGAATTGATCGATGAATTAAATAAAAGCCTAATTAGTAAATCATAGAATTGGATTTCATCTGTATGGAAAGTGTAGAGCTACTAAATCTATATAATTTTACTGAGATTGACAGACAATTTGCACGCTTAATGACAATGCTATCTTGTAACGATAGCATTGGGCTAATACTTGCAGCATTAATAGCAAGCAATCAGACAGGGAAGGGCAACATATGCGTTGATATCCCATCAATAGCCGGGAGAGAACTCTTTGATGTCCTTGATGGGAGTGAGGAGAGTAATCCAAAATTCAAACTGCCAGATGAAGAGGAGTGGATTGCAGAGCTACAGTCTTGTTCTGTAGTCGGTGAACCAGAAGACTATAAACCGCTGATTTTAGATAATGATGGTCTCTTATATCTCTATAGATATTGGGCTTATGAGAGGGTTCTTTCAACAAACATACGAAGGCGTTTAGATTGTGTTCCTGATGATATCGATATAAAACTTTTAAAAGATGGGATATCTCGGTTATTTCCAAAGGATGGAGAAGGTGATAATTGGCAACTCATCGCATCTCTTTCAGCGGTGATGAGGTGCATGTGCATTATTTCAGGCGGACCAGGTACTGGGAAGACCTCAACGGTTGTTAAAATACTTGTGCTCCTTCTTGAACAGGCGCAGGCAAGAGGGTATATACCTGCTATAGCCTTGGCCGCTCCAACGGGAAAGGCCGCAGCTAAACTTAAGGATTCGATTAAGAATTCAAGGGCTTTACTCAATTGTAGTGATTCTATTCGAGTGGCTATCCTTGATGAGACATTTACCATACACAGATTATTGGAGTCGATACCTGGTTCTCCCAGCTTCAGGTATAATGCAGAGAATCAACTTCGCTATGATATCATCGTTATTGATGAGTCTTCAATGTCAGATATTGCTCTCCTGACAAAGCTCTTTGAAGCAATTCCCTTAAAATCACGCATAATCCTTCTTGGGGATAAGGATCAACTCGCATCCATAGAGGCAGGGGCTGTTCTTGGCGATATCTGTGATACTGGGAATGAGCATGGTTATTCAAGGGATTTCATAAATATGGTTAGTCAGCTTATTGGCAGTGAGAATCCACTATTAAATAGATTTGCTGATGAACCTCCAATAGCAGATTCACTCATAATTCTTCGTCAGAGCTATCGTTTTGGACAAAACAGTGGTATTGAGGCCCTAAGCTTAGCTGTGAGAGATGGGGATGCTGATGATGCAATAGGCATTCTACATGATGAAAGTTTTAATGATGTTAGTCTAATAAATATAATGCCGGATAATTCTATTAGAATGGCTATTTCTGAATATATTATAAGCGGTTATAAGCCATATCTTACAACCGAGACACCTGAAAAGGCGTACCAACTTTTTTCAAGGTTTGCTATTCTGTGCATGATTCGACAAGGAGCCTATGGCGTGAATAAAATCAATGAGTTAGTTGAAGGAGTGCTCAAGGATGAGGGTCTAATCGCTCTAGAGAACAGATGGTATAGGGGCCGTCCGGTCATGATCAATAGGAATGATTATAGCCTTAAGCTTTTTAATGGTGATTCAGGGATAATACTTCCAGAAACAGGGGGTGATAATAAGCCGCGTTTCTTTTGTCCAAAACCAGAGGGTGGATTTAGGACAATCCTTCCACTTAAGCTGCCTGAGCACGAAACCGTATATGCAATGACAGTGCATAAGTGTCAGGGATCAGAGTTTGAACATGCGCTTGTGCTTCTGCCTGATAGACCGAATCTGGCGTTAAGCCGAGAACTCATCTATACAGCAATAACGAGGGCTAAAAAAAGGGTAGATATTATAGGTAACGAGCAGATTCTACGATATATGATCAACAGACCAACTTTGAGGAAATCAGGTCTTCGTAAGTTACTTTGGAGTTGATAAGTTTTTGAGGCTGATGTTGGGAAAGGAGTGAATAAACATGGCAAAATAAATCATTTTTCTTATGTTTTAAATCCTAATAGGATTGAATTACATTTATAAAGTTTCCCAATTTATGCATATTGGTTTCATTGACCTCTAAGAATTTCAATCCCACTAAATATCTTCCTGAATAATTCTTCTTCTTGCTGCACCATACAACCTGAGCTTTGGCTTCCGCTGTTTCCTGAAGCAGATTTATATTGACATCTACATTTTTTCCCAAAGGCAGGGATTTATCACAAAAAATTTTAATGCCACCGGTGCTTAAATTATTAATTACAGTAAAAAATGTCTTATCCCTCTTCGGTAAAACCTTGCACTTAACAATAAAGGCAGTATCAATTCTCGGCTCAATTCTTCTGTCTTCCATAATTTAACATTTTTTCCTTAATTGAATTCACTTAAATAAGCATTATATTAAATATATAATATATTTTTCACCAATTGTCAAACTATTATCAACATTACCTAGCTAATTAATATGAATATCAACTATATTACATTAGTATATATACCTCTAATTTTCTATGATAATTGAAGAGCGATAAAATATAAACAAATGAGTGATATCAATCATTTATACTATATCTTCGGCATGTTTAATTGATTTATTTAGTTTATATATATAAATTTATATATTCAATGCATTGGAAATCAGATAACACATATTATTTATGATAATTTCTATTGTTTAACAATAGAAATTCAATTATTTCCATCCTGAAGAAAGGACTTAATTGATGGCTTCTCTTTATCGCAAATATATGGTGATATTTCAAGTAAGCAGAGGAGAATTTTCTTGACTTTATCTAATTTAGAATAAATCATAAAACTTAATATCCGTTATATATGGAGGATAAACATGAGAATTGATATCGTTATGTGTTCATTAATTCTTAGTGTATTTTTGGTCTTTTTTTGTCATAACAATTTTATTATAGCTTCTAATAATAGCAATAAAACGCTGGAGCGTGAAATGGATTGCGTTGTATTAACGGGAGATCAATGCTCGGAGATACTTGGAAAACCAATTTCCAGATATGGATTATATTCGCTACAAAATGGTAGTTTTGTTTCAATTCCTTTTCAAATCGATGAATTAGACGAAAAAGATCAATTTATATTAACCCAGGGAAAAGGGAAGTCTGTTGACAAGGACAACTCCCATTTCGATGCCAATGATCAGCTTGTATTCATGGCGCGAGATACGGGTGATAAGATTATGCGTGAAATGGATTTGCCAAAGACTGCCACAGGAATCGTTGAGATAACCATTATAGATCCTACTAATGAAAAGAAGGGTTGGGTATATCTAATGAATTTTGATAATCCTCCAAGGCCTTCTGATATTGATTACGTGAATTATGATCCTGCAAAAATGAAGATTGTGGCTTGGAATTATATCACTAGGTTTAATAAAGAGAATCCTGTTGCAGCTAGCAAATATGCATTTTGGGAGAAGATTGGCGGAGGTGGATCAGATCTTATTGATCGGGTTAAGGTTCGTATAGTATTAAAAAAGTTTTTCACCCTCCACAGATCAGAAGAAGATATAAAGGTAAAGGAGATTGGCTATATTGATGGCCCTGTCCGAGTTATCGTGCATAGTGAGAATAAGACACCGCTTGTTTTTGGAATATCTGCTAGTAAGACTAAACAGAATACACTATATTATTATTCCTATGCCAGCTTTCCTTTTGTTGTTGATCTTCCTATTCTTCCAAGCAAATTTCATGTCCACATATATGATGATTTTGCTGATTGCATGGGTTGTACCTTTTACTCTTCTACCAATCCAAAAGGACACATAATCGATGGAGTGATGGACGATTCAGATAAAAAACTCGATTTATCCCCCTTTCAGTGGTTTGTGCTTTCAAATGAGGAATTGGCCTTTTGGTCAAGATGTATTTACCCATCCAACTCTCCAGTAAAAGCATTTTTATATTTTAAAGATGACAAGAATGTAAAGGATTCTATGGAAGAGGTGACTGGAGAGCTTCCTGGAATAGGTTTTGATTTCAGAAGTGGTTGGGATAAGGTTAAAGAATTTCCAATAGAATTTAGGTTAGTACATTTTTTTACAAAAACCTATAATCCTGGGGATGAGAAAAAAATAGTCAATATTCACGATCATCCCTTAAGGATTACAGTCGAAATGAAAAAGTAGGTTCTTATTTACAATAAATAATAATTCAGCTCATTGATCATGAGTAGAGAACATCTGCTTTCTTTATTGTTATAGCGGTTGGTTAAAGCCTTAATGTCTAATTAATTTTCTACATAATTTCGAAAACTACCATAATTTACCCTTTCCATCCAGCTTTCTCGAATTTTCTAAAACCATATACATAAAAGTAAAAATTTATTGACAGAATTATCTTCTTTAACAAAAAGTAATATAAATTACTAGTATTGATATGAATAAGTTGGAGGCTTTTTATGAAAAAGTTATGTTTATCTATTGTTGTATTATTCTTAGTTTTTGCAGTAACAGGTATCTCTATTGCTGAGGATTTTGATCTAAATGAGTCATCTGACAAGAAGATGTTGGCCAGCGGTGGCCTTGGATTTTCTTATCCATTAGGGGATGCTGGCGATTGGATAGATTATTCAATTCCATTGTTACTCTCTTTTCAGTATGAAGTAAATCCGGCAATAACAATAGAGGGAGATTTTTACTATGATCTACTAATATCCGAGGCAACGGATTTATGGAGTAATTTCCAGGTATATCAGATTGGTGTAGGCGCCCGTTATTGGTTGTCAAAAGATTTTAAGGAGGGTAGCGCTTTTGATGCAATATATATTGGAGCAGGTCTGGCAATAACAAAATTGAAATGGGATTGGGAAATGGAATCTTACATGCCTGTTATGACTACTATTCCTACATATCCTTATTACGACTATACCTTCGTACCTTATAGTGTGTCTTATTCAGCTGATGAAAGTTTCACAACTTTTGTAGTGAAGGGTGGTTATGTAATACCATTAGAGGGTGATATTCTAATTGACATTGGCGGAAGAATTGATGTTATTGATCTCAGTCTGGGAGATTGGCTGCCATTTACAATCTATGGCTCGGTGTGTTATAATTTTTAGTTAATAATATAAGATTATAAGTTAGAAAAAAAGGGGGCTGTCTTGGAAAAGCGCTCTTTTCAGGCAGCCCCGATAATTTCACTTTAAATCTACTTGCAAACCTCTTAAGAAACTCATTAACCTAAACAGGTCGAAAGAATAAATAGCTCTTTTAATTAGCGCAACGATTAGTATAACTCACCTTTATCAATTAAGTAAGAAAACACTTCCCAGAAGATATTATTTGTCATCATCAAGTTGAAAAAATGGATTATTAAACTGTTCAAAAGACAATGTCATCTTTTCAGAAATGGTTGCAGATATAGTTAATTTCATTCTCTTCGATTTCGGATCATTTGAATGTACATAAATAGATTTTTTAATTTTGCCCTTTCTCTTGCCTGTTTTTAGGATTACCTCAATTTCTCCCTCGCATCCAGCGGGGATATCCTTCTTTGAGAGAAGAACTCCGGTACAACCTCAACCTGCTTTTATCTTTTTTATCAATAATGTCCCTCCTCCAGCATTTTTGAAGAAGAAGGTATGCTTTAAGGTCATATTCTGTCCTGCTTCACCAAAGTCGTGATGTGTCTCATAGAATTCAATTTTAGGTTCTCCAAAACATGAGAGGTTTAACATGCTAAAAATAATATAAACTGAAAATATAATAAATCTTTTACTCATGACTAAATTTACACATCCTCGTAAATAAATTATTTAATACAACCCGAGTTAAAAAAACCACTGTAAATTGTCTAATTTTTCCTATAAAATAGTGCGTTTATTGTGTTGATATTTCAACATTTGCATTGATGTTAATTTACTCAGAATGTCTTAATAATAAACAATATCAGAATGGAATATGCAAGTATTTTTTAGATTAGTTAATTATATTTTAGAGATTAGAAAGTTGTAAAGGAGGTGCTTCAACAAATAGGGTTGAAATTCACGAACCTTCATACAATGAAGATTTTAAGCTGCCAAATATATATAAGCAAACTTTAAATGTATTAGTGAAAATATAATTGAAGGAGTATGACTCCATCTATGTAGGAGATATATTAAGTTTTACTTATATTTCTTCTTTTTTCTCTTTTCCATTTCGATTTGTCGAGTTTTGTCCAACTCTCAACAACATGTTGTGTAAGTTCTTTTTCCTGATCTTTTTTTGTTTTATGAGTTTTGACATTTGGTTTCCAATGTTTCATTTTTGCATTCAATTCCTCAATCTCTTTTGTAGTTAGTGAAACCTCAGATTGAACAAAGTCAAGGATCATTGAATCTGTGACATTTCTGGATGCAATGGATTCAACAATATAAAGAATTTGCTTTCTATTTACCAGTCCCTGAACTAAATTATTTGGAAGCCATGATGTGCCCAAGATCGTTCCCATTATTATTCCAGTGAGAGAGCATAAAACAGAGGTAGATCCACCTTCATGAAGAGATGAAAAAAGGGCGGTAGATGGGTCTTCTAGCTGTATTCCAGCAAGATAGATAGCATATGGAACAATACTAAGGGGATTATTTACTGTTGCCCTTTTTATCGGTGTCTTCAGTGATCTATTAACATGCTTACAGATGATCTCTTCAGCACATTCCTTGACTTCTATTGCTTCAATCTCATTAAATATTTTATTAAAGGAAGCTAATGAGTCTTTTAGGGAATGAACATCAATTATTTGTTCATCTATGAGGAGAGAATTGTCCATTATTACTCCTTGCAGGATATTGATTTCCTCTATCGCAATGGGAATCAGCTTGGAAACATATTTATCATATAATAGTCGCCTAAGGATTGTTGCAAAGGCTAAAGTGGCGGCAGTTGTTGCAATATTTCGGTTAAATACCTGAGAGAAGGTTATTATGTTAGATATAAATTGTATCTGTGGGATTGAATTGTCTAAAAGCCCTGGTATAATTACTGGAATAAGCCTTGCGCATGGAGAAGTGAATTCAGATATTTCTTCGCGCTTATCCGTAGAATAGATTCTTTTAATTAGGTTACGTTCCATATGTCCTGGATGCCGAAATATGCCATATTCGCATCCCCCAATTTGTGGACAATTCTTAATATACTTCAGAAATATTGATATTTTCCTCTTAGGGCTGATATTTAATATAGATGAAAATATTATCATCATCTGGGTGAGAGAAGAGTATAGTCCTGGTTTGCGCCATTTATTTATTTTACCCTTTAACGCGGGAATTGGATCCGGATATGCGACGATTTCTTTATATATAGATTTAATATGTCCTCTGCTTAATCCATTTAATGACGTTCCGAGGGAATCGCCAAGAATATTCCCAATTAGAATTCCTTTTATCTTATCCTTCATATAAACTTATCGTTAATATATACTATTAAACTAATCTCAAATAGTTTTACATGTTATTATTAAATAATAAATCACTTGTTTCTAGGAGTATTAGGTTTATTCTTTATAATCAACCAAAGGTCAATGAGGTTATATTTTATCTTGACAATTAGTGAATTAGTCAATATTTTAATTTCAACAGGTTTGCATAAAATGACAAGAATAAAATTTATTTCCAAAATTATGGATCTATGCTTTATACTCTTTATCGGACTTAGTGTAAATTGTAGTTCATTGTCAAAGGATGCTGATAATGTCCAACTCCAGCAAGAGGATCAGAATCTTATTGGGATTGATCTAAGCAAAAGAGATCTCAGCAATTCGGATTTTAAGGGTAGGGACCTTAGACGAGCAAATTTAAGTGGAGCAAATCTAAGCAATGCGGATCTCAGGAATGCAGACCTTACTGATGCTAATCTTTCAAATGCGAATCTCTTTGGCGCAAATCTCAGTAACGCCAACCTCACCAATGCAAATCTCTCTAATGCGAATCTGACTGAAGCAAATCTTACCGGAGCAAATCTGCGTAATGCTGATCTAAGTGGAATAAAATTATTAAATGCTAACCTCAATAAAGCAAAATTATCAGGTGCAAACATGCTAGGGGCTGATTTGAGGGGCGCAAATTTTAGGGATGCAGACCTTACATTAACGAATTTGTTTAACGCAAATCTTACAAAAGCAGATCTCAGGAGGGCACAACTCAATGAGGCAAACTTTGGCAGCTCATTGCTTATTCAAGTGGATTTCACTTTTTCGGACCTCAGCTCAGTAAATTTTAAAGGTGCAAGTCTTCGTGGATCACTGATTAGGAAGAAATGGAAAAAAATTATAAAATCACAGAAAATAAAGGATTTCAGCTCAATTCTATGGGTTGATTGACAAATAGCTTATTGTATATCATTATACTCCTTTCTAAGGTAATGTAAAACAAACTGATATATGTGCTACGCTGCACTGTGGATATGCTCCTCAATAATCCTCTCAATCTCGGTTGTCGTTTTGTTACAGTTTATATTCACAATTTCAGCAATAAAATCCATCTTTTTCAGGGTATGCTTGTATAGAGGATCGTAGTATTTATCAAGAAGCAATCTCGTAAACTCAAATAACTTCCCATTCATAAAAAGCTCTACCAAGAGGTTGACATTCTTAACTCCTATGCGGTTGGATAATGATTTAACTATTGAGACCACCTCATCAGAATTCAAATTTACTGTATATTCCTTTAATAAAATCTCTACCCTTCTTTCTATGCTAGCCTTCAAAAGTATTGTGGGAGAATTATATAAGTGATTGAGTATTTTCAAGGGAATGTGCAAATTCCCTATCTTTCTTGATTCTCCCTCAAATACAATATACTCTTCCTCATTAAGAGAATCTATTCTGTTCAGCAGAAGACTTTCAAACATCTTCTGTGTCTTCTGCTGTAGGCCAATCCCTCCAAAAACAGAGCTTCTATGCCCTGCCATCCCCTCAAGATCGATTGAGTTCTTCAACCTCCTCAGTACAGCAGTCTTTCCTGTTCCTGTTAGTCCTTGAATTACAAATACTTTGGGTTTGATGCTTAATGAATTTAGCCTCAATAAAACATATTTTCTATATCCCTTATAACCATCCTTAAGCTTATATATATTGAAATCGAGTGATGTGAAAAGCGAAACAAGGGATGTTGATCTAAGACCTCCACGAAAACAATATATTACAAAATCGCTGTCCCTAACTTTATGTAAATTTGCTACAATATCTCCGATTTTACTGCCAGCAATCTCACTTCCTCTAATTATTGCATCACCTTTTCCTAAGAGATGATATATCCGTCCAATCTCCCTTCTCTCTTCATTATTAAAAAGAGGAACATTAACAGCGCCAGGTATATGATCAATAGAATATTCATATTGAGATCGAACATCAATAAAGAAGGGTTTTTTTAATGTATAGGCTTCTTCGTATGTTATCTCCTTCATCTTTCTATTGTATATATCCCCATGATCTAAGTGTTTCCTTCATTCCAGCAGATATCCCATAGTTCTCATATCTTCCAATATCGATCCATCTATGGAGGTCAATTATGGATATCTTTACCATTAGATCTCTACTCTCATCCTCAATTACACTATCCCCAGGAAGCCTTGTATCATTCAGTATGAGAAAATCAGTGCTTTTCTTTAGAATAATCGGATTTTGAAAGATGTTGAGATTCAAATATGTAGCAAATATACTATCCCCTTGGATATATTCACCATTAGCTTTAATGAATATTGAGAGGGGTGATCTATCGTCTTCATTTTCAAATATAAAATGTACTGGTTTTCCTTTTACAGCAAAATAAAAACTGTAACTATTTCGCCCATAAATCTCTTTTGGGATGTCCTCTTTTTTGAGGTTGGTCGAATATAACCCTGCTTTTACCACTCTTGAAGGACTCTTAATCACTACCTCAATAGATCTGCTCTTTTCATCAGATGGCATAAATGTGAGCACTCTTCTTTCAGGATGATGGAGATCTTTCTTTACGTATCTATTTCTAAAATCCCTTAAGATAGATCTTTCTGAATGAATAAGGTTATGACTTTCAAGGGGATCATATTTCAGATTGTATATTTCTTCAAAAGGCATCTCCCTTCCATATCCGAAAAAGGTATATTCCCAATCAATATTCCTCTTTGCATCTGCAGCGGATAGTATGTATTTATACATATTGTCACTAATCAAAGAGACAGTCTTTCTACCAAAGCACCAAATTTCTTTATCAAAAAATCTTTTGTTATATTCTCCATGTAAAAGCTCTGAATAACTTCTTCCCATAAACGCGGATGCTTTTCCCATCCCACATAGGTCCAATAGTGTGGGCCCTGTATTAATGGCTGATAAAAAAGTATCTATTCTTCTCTTGGTGATGCCAAGTTTCTTTCTCAAGTTATCAGGTAGACGTATCATAAAACTCATTCGAGTATAGTCATTATATTGAAAACCCTTGTCATATTTTATAGCATCATATCCGGCTCCATGGTCTGTGGCAACAACTAATATTGTATTGTTCAGAAGGTCATTGGATTTTAGCGCTGAGTAAATATTTTTAAAGACATCATCAGTATAATTTATGCAGCCCATGAAAAGGGGCCTCCAAAGGCACTCTTTAGGCGCATTTACTATTCCTTTTAGATAGTATTTTATCGGAGCAAAAAATGGTTTATGCGGTGAATTATAGTGAAGGTAGAGAAAAAATTCTTTTTCTCTATTTTCCCTTAAAAATTTGAAAAGGGCATGTGAAACCCCGTATGAGTCATATGGATTATAGGAAAACTCATAGGATCGATCAAACCCATAATCAACTCCAGTGGTTATCAGGTGAACAGTAAAACCACTGTTCCCATACTGATGAGTAATGTATCCTCTTTGCCTGTAGATGTCAGGAAGTGTTGCAAGTTTACCCCTTCGGACTAACTTATAAAAGCTCTCCTTCTCCCTCTCAGGGATAAAATTTCTATTGATGCCATGTCTTGTAATAAAGGGCAAAACCGAGCAAAAGAGTCCTGATGTTGATATTCTGGTCTTGTTGCCTAATGCAAACATGTTATCAAATACTATAAATTCTCTGTCAGCCACCTCTTTCATGAAGGGGGTCAAGTCTGATCTATTATTATAGAAGCTCCAGTGCCTGGTAGATACGCCATCAAAAACGAGGTATATCACATTATAGCGTCTGTGCACTGAAGGACTAAATATCCTTGGATTTGCTAGAAAGAGAACACCATCCTTATCCTTTGATTGATAGGAAAAACTGATATTTACATTCTTATATGCTGTTTTTGAAAGGTTTATTGAAAGATCTACCCAACCCACGTCATTAGTGGCATTATCAAATTTTCTATTGCAGAATTTAATACCAATATCCCTAATCGAGTACCTTTGCTCATAGACTTCCATATCAAACTCATGGCGAATTGATTCTCCATTATCATAAAATAATTCAACCCTAAGCTTGCCGTTGGAAAGAGGGGATAGGGCTGAAAAATTCAGATGTGGAGAATCCTTCATCTGTGCTTGAAAAGAAATTTTACTATGACTGGGTATGATTAAGGATGACCGCTCATCCATCCATATCCCAGGAAAACCTGATCCAAATCGAAAGATATATTTTCTTCTTCTTTTATTAATATATGGATCATCCTTTAGAAAAAAATTATTTTCATGCAGATCTGTAACTATCTTATTGATTCTCTTTTCAGAGAAATCTCCTTCCATTTTTGCCTCATCAATTCTGTCAATGAGTGAAATGTCAATCACCTGTGAAGCAGATTTCGGGCCAGGTTGAAGGGCTTCCTCTCTCGTACGTTCATAATCATTGGGAAAGAATATGTATGCCCACCATACATAAAAGAGGGCGAGTAGGATTATCAATATAAGAATGATAAATAATAGAATCCTACCTAATCGTATATCCAGTTTTAAAGCCATAGTTTAGTAATCAACCGAATGTTTATCAAAAAAGCTAAGTAAAGGGATCTTCAATACTATTTGGGAATAAATTCTATTTAATATAAGTATTAAAATATTGGATCCGTGAAGATGGGCAAAAGGAATTCCTCCTTTACGAGATAATTACCTGAACTCTTTTCATCCACGAATTGATAAAATTTTTTTTTCATGATCTCAAGCTGATCCTTCTTCGTTTTCGAAAGATCGATTCTATTGTAGGGGTCCTCAATATAATCATATAGTTCAAATCTGGGACCCTCAGATAGAGGAACATAGATCAGTTTATATCTACCTGAATATATAGTTCTATGCTTCGATGCATTGACAATATTTTGATATCCCTGCTGAAGAACAATTTCATTCCTATGCAAAAGATCTATCTCTGATATTACTGAGATATCAGGATAGTCTATTCTAAGGTGATGAAAGAAGAGATCTGAATTTTTATTATTATCAAACCATACCCCTGTCTCAGAGTAGGCATCAATGTTTGTGATTTCATTATAACCAATAATATTCCTTTTCTTCAGGATAGATACACCCTCAAAATAGTCCGGTTCGTTTAAACAAGCAATATCAAATATTGTTGGTATGATATCAATTGTGCTGGATAGCCTGTTAAGCCTCTCTCCCTTTTGAATTTTATTATTATTGGAAAAAATAATTAATGGGACCTCCAATGATAGATTGCTTCGTAGATGTTCTCCATGCCCCATCCCTAAATCCTTTTCATACAGATTCTCCCCATGATCAGAAGTAATCACAATTATTGTGTTATCTAACATTTTTTTATCAGAGAGGAAATCAACAATTTTACCCACTTCCCTGTCAAAAAGGTTGAAGCATCCATCGTATAACGCTGTGACCTGTTCGCTGTCTTCCCCTATGACATTCTGATGAGAGGCTTTATTATCCTCGCTGAGTTTAATAATTCTTTCCTTATAGTATTTATAGGGGCCATTATAATCTGGATTAGAATATTTTTTATAAAAAGGGTAGGGCGCCGCAAAGGGAAAGTGAGTTATTGAGTAAAACGTTACAATGAAGAATGGATTTCCTTGTGAAGCCTTAATCTCTCTCTTGGTCTCTTCTGTTAAAATATAGGGTACTGAGAATCGAGCAATACCACGCATCTCAGGAAATAAAAGCATTCCAATTCTATTGGTTACAAAGGGCAAGAGAAAGGTCTGTCTTTCTAATAGGATCTGCTTTATCAATGTTGAAAAATTCAAATCAGGCGCTATCACCTTGTCAAAACCCAGGTCTATTCTCGGAAAGATATCACCTGCAAAATCAGAAATTACAGCAGTTTTGTATCCTAATTTGTTAAGATCATTACAAACAGTGTTGAATTCAGCATTTCTCTCTCTGGACCTTGGAAGCATATGCTTTATTTCGTGAGTTAGAGGATATGTAGAAGTAAGGATACTCACCCAGGATGGAAAGGTTCTTGGAACAGTTGTTATTACACCTCTAATCTGAAGGGACTGCCTTGACAATCTGTCAATATGTGGCGTTGTCTTTCTATGATAACCATTACAGCTAAGATGATCAGGACGCAGGGCATCAGCTGAGATTATCAGAATATTTGGTCTCTCAGTATTATTATTGTATAATTTTACATTTCCTGAATAAATAATAATGAATGATATTCCAATCCCTAGAGTAATAATTACTGTTTGAATACCCCTATTATGTTTAACCCAATTAAACAAATTCTTGAAATAATCATTCCAATCTAGGGATAGTAGAAAAAAAAATAGAGCAATAGCAAAGATAAAAAGTATAAGTAAATAGAATATATTTGGTGAAATTGAGTCAGTTAAGAATATTTGATATTTCCTGAATAACTCTGAGCGTTGAGACCAGTTCTCAACATACAACTGAGGATTTTCTATAAGCTTTTTAGAGAATAACAGCAGAGCGAAGAAGAGCAGCATTGACATATTCATTATATTATTTGTTAAGGGTTTTCGAATAATATTGAACATCATTTGAAATTGGATCAAGGCGCCATAAAATATTACGTTTAGAGTAATTCCTATTATAAGATATATTAATAATAGCTTAACTAATTGGAATAAAACTATATGCCAGAAGTTGTTTATTATTATTTTGCTTATGCTATCGCTCTGGTTCCCCATGTAGGAAAACTCATGGTTCATCATGAGGCTTGCCAAAAAGAGCCCCAAAAATACAATTATACCAGATATATAATAGTCCCTATTCCTCTTCATAAAGGATAAAATATTTCCTCCATGGGATAATATGGATCTGTTAATTAATTTCAATTAAATATTACTCCCATGTAATCTGTCGAAATTTCGATGAGTTAGGATTGCTTTAAATCGTTTTAATGAAGGCTTTATCATTTCTCATTTGAATTACGATTGATATTATAACACTAGAGAGGGCATTTTAACTGTCACAACTCCTTTCTGGACTAGCTCCTTTGCTCCCTCAATCACCACACTCATATACTCTTTCATCGTAGGTGAGAACAAAAGTGGATGAAAATCCCTCCTGGAGATTTTTTTTGTTATTATCTTACTGCCATCATATCCATTAGCATAGAAGGTTATGTCCTTGATAAGAAGTTCCTCAAGTTTATTAAGTGGAATCGTATAGATTTCATCTACCTCACCATCATTAAAACTGAACTGATCCAATGGTCTGTTTTCCACAAGTAGATGTACACGCTGGAATTCTCGATGAAACATCACCTCATCCTTCTCCTCATAGCGGTAGTAGCCTAGATCAATAAAATCCTCAGCCGCTGGAAAGATACCGATCTCTTCATAGCTTTCCTTCTGTATCTTATTTTCATTTACTCCAAAGGGGACATGTCCGCCAACAGTTATATCAAGACAATTTGGGTAGGTCTTCTTGAGTCTTGATCTATGTTGAAATAGGAGTTCTATTTTATCCATTTCAGATCTTATTACCCAAAGATGCACACCTTCATGAGGAATGCCCTCTTTGTGCGCCTTATCTCTATAAATGGCCTTACCTATAGGGATGGCTTTTATCCAATCCCACTCTTCTATCATCTCATCAATTTTTTGTAAAGGCTCTGTCAATTCGATATTCTATCCTTATTAAGATTAAAATTAAGTGCGCTGCATTTTCAAACTGGTTGTTATCATAAGAAGGGAAATAACAATGCCCATTGCTGCAATAGGCCAGAAATTTTTCTCAAAACCACCGCTGTTTGTATAATCAATAACAAAACCGAGAAGGGGAGCAGCAATTAATATATAAAATGACTTAGCCTGTGATTCGATTGATAGTATTGTCGCCCCGCTCTCAGGACGTGAATATGTGTCAAATCTGCTAATTAACATTGGGCGCCATACATTCTGGAGAAAGTGGAATACGATAAAGGCTGAAATGACCCCTAAATATATCTTATAGTATAATAAAGGTGCCATAATAATGAAGAGCATCAAGGTCATCCACCAGATAAATCGACATCCTCGCTCTTCTCCACCAACTATAAAGCTAAACCGATAAGAATACCTGGAGGCTATGCTAGCAATTGAATCCATTATAAAATAAATACCATAGATCACAAGTGTTGTTAGCTGTTCCATTTCTGTAAAGATTATAATGACTGGCAGACTCATCACCATAAGATATGTAATTGGTTGAACATAGTCCTTTACTGCCTTGAATGTGCCTTCAAAGCTCATGGATTCGATAAAAAGACGGCGAAGTTGAGATATTTTAATGGCATCCTTTATCGTGTTGAATAGATGATGCAATACAATCTTTAGAGAGGCCCTCTTCCTCTCTCCATCCAACTCCTTTGGGTAACCCAATAGATTAATTATCGCAATTGAATATGGCACAATACATAGCAGAAACACATGACTATACTCTGCCTTGGGGTTAAGTGATCTCCAACTCAACATAAAGGCTACGCCTATTAACGCGCTGAGGGAAGATCCAATTTTAGACCAAGATCGAGTATAGCCATAAATCATGGTCTTTTCATCAAGCCGCTCATGCATCCTGAGCCAGTCAAAGATCATAGCCTTATGTGTCCCTGTTCTAAAGGCCTCTCCTATACTAAAGAGTATCATAGCAAAAAAGAGCAACCATATCTGTTGTGATATATAGTATAGAATAAAACTCGAGATATAGCTAATAAAACTAAAGATCATACATTTTCGTCGACCCCAGATATCGGCTAACGCTCCGCTTGGAATCTCAAAGAGATTGACACATATTCCGCCAAAACCAATCAATATTCCAAGCATAGTGAAGGTCAAGCCCTTTTCTTGAAGCAATATCAGATAGAATACAGGCTCGAAATATTTTTGATTTTTAAGAAAACCGTAAAGACTAAAGCGGAAGAGCATAATTTTTGAAAATCCTCTGGTCGGAATGTTCAACTATTCTATAGTTTTTACCCTAACCAGTGTCAAGTCAAATTGTAATATGTTCGATCTTCTAGGATGTTCTGATATATTCAGCGAATTGGTAGTATAGAGGACACATTCCTGAAAGCAATGTTATGGGAAAAGTCCATGTTAACATTTCAAGGGTTGAATAATAGTGTTCTATCTAAGTTGCTAAATAATAACTTACATACAGTAAAAGTCAATTGAGGTGTAGGATTAATATATATGCTAGTGCAATTTAATCTATATTATGTATGTTTTTTATTGCTCCATATCAAGTTGTTTCATCTTTAGATTATTTTGTGCAATTGATAATTTAGCTAGTGGTATAGAATAGGGTGAACAGGATACATAATCTAGTCCAGTAGTTATACAAAACTCAATATTATTGGGATCAGCGCCATGTTCTCCACATAAACCAATTTTAATGTCTGGTCTTGTTAGCCTTCCCCTAAGGGATGCAATCTCAATCAGTTCCTTAACCTCCTCACCAAGTATCTTAAAGGGATTATCCTTCATTAGGTCATACAGTGAATAACTTGGGAAGAATGAAGTGCTATCGTCCCTTGATAAACCATAGGATGTCTGAGTTAAATCATTTGTACCAAAACTAAAAAAATCAGCATACTGAGCAATATTACCTGCTCGTAAAGCAGCTGCCGGTAGTTCAATCATGGTACCAACACTATATTCAAGATCATCAATTCCATAATCCTTAATAACTTCTTCTTTGATATCCCTGATACCCTTAACAATCTTTCCCTCAATCCGTTTGCCATTTTTCAAAAACTTGATCTCCTGTTCACTCATAACAATTGGTATCATAATTTCAGGTTTGACTACTATACCCTCTTTTGTTAGCATACATGCAGCCTCAAAAATTGCTCTACACTGCATTTCATATATCTCTGGATAGGTTATTGCTACCCTGCATCCCCGATGACCCAACATGGGATTCATCTCATCGAGTTCTTCGCATCTACTCCTTATCTCATTAGGCTTGGTTCCCTTTTTCTTTGATTGTAGGTATTTGATAAAATTATTCATGCTATCTTCAGTTCTTGGCAAAAACTCGTGAAGGGGGGCATCCAACAACCTTATTGTCACAGGACTACCCTCCATAATTTTGAACAAATCATAAAAATCCGACCTCTGCATGGGCTTTAATGAATCTAAAACCTTCCTCCTCTCAGCTTCATCCTTTGCCAAAATCATCTCTCTAAAGGTCATAATTCTTTTTTCATTAAAGAACATATGCTCAGTCCTACAAAGTCCAACACCCTTTGCCTTGAAATCCTTTGCAACTAGAGCCTCCCTTCCCTGATCGACATTAGCTCTGACATCAAATCTGTTGATATATTTTTCTACTATTTCCAGAAAATCGAGTAGACCGTTATTCTTAAAATTAGGTTCTATTAATCCAACTCTACCAAGATAGATAGTTGGGTCTTCGTAATAAGGAACATTGATTGAAACATACTCACCCTCGCGAATAGTCTTTTCTCCAAGAGTTAAGGAATCCTTATTGATCTTCATATCCGGCTGAACCATTGCCACCTTCCCAAGACTGCGCGCAACAACTGGGGCATGAGAAGAGAAGCCGCCCTCTGTGGTTATTACACCTTGGGCAACCTCAATGGCCTTAACCTCCTCTGCATAGGTCGCCGGCATTACAAGAATCGTATTTGTATCACCACCACGCATAATTTCCCTTTTATATTCTTTCAAGAGCCTCTGTGTTGAGAAGTAGACCCTCCCAATAGCAGCGCCAGTAGAGCCGGCAATCCCACCTTTTATAGTTTTTATAGTCTTGACAGTACTGGGATCGATCACAGGATGCAACAATTCATTAAGCTGTTCAGGTTTTATATGGTTAATAAGATAGTCCTCATCTATCACTTTCCTTTTACAAAGGTCTAAGAGGGTTTTAATATGAGATTGTGTTGATTTTTCATCAACTTCATACTGTTCAACAATCCAAAAATTACCCTCCTCAATAGTAAATTTTATCTCCCGAATCTCTTTAAAATTCTCCTCAACCTTTTTTGATATTTCAGAAAACATATTAAAGTATTTCTTTTCAATTTTATCAACAGGTTTTGGCTTCCCTCTATCAATATCGAATTCATTATTAATAAAATGCCCCTGAATTTTTGAATCACCAGTGACTATATTTCGAGTATAATAATTCCCTGCATAAGAGCTTTCTCCAAAATTCCCATATACCATTGCCTGGATCATTATGGATAGGGAGTTGTCAACATCTAGCTCAGAATCACAATACTTCGAAGCAGCGCCCTTTAATATAAGTCCAAGCTGATCATAAACATCCTGATTAAACACATCACCTAAATACTTTTTATAGCTATCCACAGCCTGCTTTAACTCAGCTGCCTTGGGGTGTGTTGAAAGCTTATTATCTATCTGGTTAAAAACCTCTTCATCCAGTTCATATATCTTCCTGCCCATATTATTCAATAAAAATCTATATTCTCCATAAGCAAAATCTTCACTCGTAAATTTACCAAATCCAATGACGGTCTCATCATTTAAGCCAATATTATGTACAGATGGAAAATTTGGAACATTAAGATCTGAACTCAAAACAACCTTTAATAGCAAGGGTTTGTTGGAATCTCCATATCTCTTGCTAGTATCCTTCTCTAAATGCGTAATAAATGACTTAATGATCTGCTTCACATTTACACGGGGTAACTTTTTAGTCAATTCTGAATCAATAATAAAACCTGGAGCTATCTGCAGACCCATCATAGCTAAATCGATAGCCCTTCTGCCCCTGATCCCACATTTTTTCTTTATTTTTTCATCAATCCTCTTTAAGTCTTTATTAAAAAAAATAATATTTTCCATTTAATTATTCAACCTCCAATTGTTTAGTTCCTAAAAAAGCTTGAGAATCTTTCCTACACCAAGCTTTAAGAATTGCTCAAATCTTGGGCTTGCTCCCTCAAATAGGTACTTCTGCAGTTTAGAGACATCCCTTATCTCTTCACCAATCACCTGGAAAAAGATCAAGCACCCATTCTTTACCTTTCCCCACTTAAAAAGTGTATTTATATTATTTATTACTTCGCCCTCATAAAAAATTGCAACCTCTAGATCAGGATGCGAAACAGTAAAGCTTTCAATTATTTTTTTCCAGGCCTCAACATTCCCATTATGAAATAATTCATTTGTAACCAAAACTGAATACTTCGGTGTTGAACGTTTCTGTCCGGCAATTGTGGGATCTTTTTTCAATTTCTTTTTGGTTATAACTGTATGATCTATAAACTTCTGATTAATAAAAACATCTCGTCCAGCTATCATCTCTTCAATAGCTGAAATTGCCTCGAACTCAATCTTCTGTTCATCATCTGACTTTAAATATTTTGTATAAATAATGATCAACTGATCCCTGGTCAATTCTCTTACCCTCTCCCAATGTTCAAGATTCTTTGGATTTAATAATGCTATCTTTCCATTGGGATCGTAATATACCATTATAATATCAATTGTTGTCCATTTGGAGGTTTCTTCCTGGATCTTATTGAAATCGGTTATGGTAGTTGGTATGATAAAGGAATGAAAAGAGTAACCAAATTTATCCTTAACAACCGCTCCAATAATTGGTAATATTTGATCGTCTAATAACTCGTTATTATTCAATTGTTCATCTACAATATCAGCAAGATTTCCCTTTAATTCCAGTTCTTCAACAATTTCATTTACTTTAAAAAAATGATTCAAACTCTTGTTAAAATGTCTCTTGGTTGCGAGTGAATAAAACGTTGTATCCATGATATAATTCTCCATTCTGGTTTTTCATTCAATCATGTCTTATTAAAATGAATTAGCAGTTTTGGATTTCATAAATGAACGATGTGAGGTCTCTATCTTTACATAAATTATCGGTATTTTCAATTATAATTTAATTATTAATATATAACTTAATTAGCATAATAAAAAAGGATGCTCTTTACAGCATCCTTTTTAACAACTAATAATATTTTTGCTATTATAATTCTTTTAGTCCTGAGGTCTTGCTCCTTGATCTTCTTTTGGGAGGGGATAATGCAATAGATCCCTTGACATCCGATGTGCCTTGATCAGCCTCCTTATAGGCTGCTTCAAAAAGGTCCTCTTTTATCTCTTCTTCACCAAATGATTGATCAAAATCTGATCTCATTGTGGATCTTCTTCTCTTAAAAGCAGCAAAGGCAGCATCAGCAAATCCCTTCGATATCTCAAAAAGAAACTCATTTAAAACATTAGCCATCCCCTTTAATAGATACTGTTTTCTCTTAGTTGTCGTTACATCTATATCAATGATTACACCTGGTTGAATATGATGCGGATTAACCTTATAGGTAAACTCGTGAAACCTATCTTCAAGAAATTTTATTCTCTCATCCAATATCACACGTTCAATTGGATTTTGGAATCCATACATCTCCTTTACCATATCAGTCAAATATTTCATTTTCCTTCTTAAATGTAATATCCGATATTCATAGGTTCTATTATTTTTTTCAACGAAGGTGTTCTCTGGATACATCTCGCCGATTTCATTCCAGAGTACGCCTTCAGGATCAGATTCCTCTTCCTTTTTCCTTCTTCTCCATTCCTTACTCATCAATCTATTAGTAAGATCATCAAAATCCCTGAGAGCCCTAAACCTCTTCTTTGACTCATAAAGGGCATGAACCACATCCCATGCTTTCAGTACTTCATTTGCAAAAGCATCCATCTGCTTATCATACTCCTTCTTCTCTTCCCTCAACTGATTTTGGTCATAATATGCCAATCTTATGCTGTATCTCTCATCAGGAAGAATGGAAGCTTCAATCTCCTCATATTCTCTAATGTGACAAACCCTTGCATTTTTAAGATTATCACATACCTGATATCCTAATTTACTTGTATCGAGTATAGAGGTTAGAGCATTAACTGATGTATTGTATCCTCTATTTCTTATATTCTCCTCATCAATTATATATTTGATATTCTCTCTTATGTTTAATGAATCATATTCCTCCAACTCAATCTCAGCTCTCAAACCCTCTATTTTATCCAAAAATTTCTTAGCAAGAATGGTATACCTCTTTGATTGCTCATCTTCCTTGTCGTCATCAGTAAAATTCTCAACTTTCTTAATCTTCTCAAACATTATCTCTGATCCGCTTAACTCACTTTTGCCCTGATCTACAAGCTCTTCCTTAAGTTGATCTATCTGTTTTTCAATCAATTCATGAATGTGTTTCTGTATAGAATTCTTTAACAATGATTCAAGTGTAACCTGATAATGATGCAGAGGGCTTATTAACTCACTATCTAGAACGTTTACAGATAGCTTTACATCATACACATACTTAGGCCTATAGACATTATCCTTAAATACACACTTTAATATGGCATAAGCATTTTGACCCCTAATGAATGATCCGACATCGGTTTTTTGCCTTAAAATTGAATTAGTATCATTTTCGAGTTCATTCAATCCCCGTTGAATATGCCCATGCAAATGACCATACATGTTTACTAAGGATTTTTCAACCTCGCCTGTGTTGAACTTTTCTGCCCCGCCTATTTTATCAATAAGTTCAACCAATTCCCTTGGCGTATATCTTGCCAACCCTTTTGATTCTTCCTTGTCGACAAAATCTCTGACCTTTTTGATTATTTCATCTTCCATGGTAACAGTATATCTGTTAAACATGTTCACATAACTTTGATTAACATAATTATATAGCTTCTCTTTCAATCCACCCATAACATCAAGTTTGGCCAATACTTCTTCTGGTAGCTTATTCTCAATCTCATGTAAAACCTTATCAGCGGTCTCGCTTACCATGAGCTTGGCTTCAGCTACCTTATCGCGGCCCTCCTGAACTATCGAATTTCTTGAACCTACGGCACTAGGTTCAGTAGGATGAATCTTATTAGGGCTTTTGGGAAATTGGAAAACTGACATTGAAAAACCTCCTTTTTAAATAGCAATCTATTTTTCAAATATTCTGCTTTACCTTGAAATCAGTAATTGATAATTCTCATTGCTTAATTTTATGGTTAAAAAACTGATTGAATAAATCATAATAATGTAATTAGCATAAAATCAATTGTCAAGTTTTTTTATTCAAATTTAATATTTTTTATTACACAAGTTAAAAAATATTTGGGCACTTTGTTTGTTAACATAGCGCTTTATCATTATTAATCAAGGAGATATCTGAAGGTGTAATTAGCCACCTTGAACATATCTCCATTTTCCAAGAAACCACCCGGATCCTTATTTATGTAATCTACATGGCTGCCTTCACTCTCCTGAACATTTAATTTTACTGTACCACTATCTTTTTGAGCAACTATCGTAAAGGGTTTACGAATCTCGATGTCGCTAATACGGAGAGTGCAACTGGAATCTCTACCTATTGTAAGCTCTTTAATCTGCTGTTTCGTAATATTAAATGTGTTAATATATGGTTGTATGATAGTATGATCCCAATATTCCAGTTTCCCAGTTAACTTCACTCCAGATAATGAACCAGACAATGCTCCTATTAAACCCATAAACCGTCCAGTAAAGATTGTAGAAAAAAGATCCGAAAGGAATTCACTAATCCAACCATATATCTGTCTAAAATAATATATTAATAAAGCTACTATTGCAATCAATAATAGTAATAGTAATAGATATAAAAAGGAGAATCCGCCATCCTCATCTTTTTCATCATCCATTCTCTTCTCAATAGTCATTCTCTCAACATCTGTTTTCAGATCCTCTTCAATACTCTTCTGTAAATTCTCCTCAGCATCTATTATCTTAGTATATTTTGATACCCTCTTCTTTAAAACCTCTTGAGTTTGAATCATCCTCTTGTTCTTTTTTAGATCACCTAAATTGACAAAGTATATAAACCAATCCTTTCCTTGATATGCGCCAGTAACATCATTGATGTTCAATCTATTTTTGCGCATTTCAGGGGGGGGGTCATCAAGTGCATCGGTTAAAATAACGATCAATCTCTGCCTATCCTTCTCCTTCTCTTCCAATTCCTGAGCCTTTTGCAAAACAGTTTTTATCATCTCCATTGTATATGTCCATTTTCCATTCGCCTCTACTATTGATATATACTTATTGATGATATCCTTATCATTGGAGTTATCAATAAAAACCGTTGGATATACCCTTACTCTTGTATCAAATGTAATAAAAGTAATACTATCTCCATCATCAAGTTGATGAATAAATTGAGATAGGCTTTTTTTAACCATTGCTAATATATTTTTGCCACCATATCCAATCATACTCAGGGATGTATCCAGAACCAATATTAGATCCTTCTCTTCACCAGCATGAAGAACTCCCAAGTTCATATGCAATAAGACTAATACTAATAATACCATTAATATTTTAGCGCCTTTTGATTCTCTTATCTTCTTCAAAACAAACTCCTTATATAATATTAGTTTTCCTGAAGTTGAATAATCTATTGGCAATATTAAAATTAAAGTATAATAAACCTGAAACTTGACCTCTGTCAAGGAATATAATTCAAAAATTACTATAAAAAACTTTAATGATTCCCACAGCAGATAATTTAATCTTAACTATAATAACCTAATATCTACTCGATAAAAGATTCGGAATATTCCTTTTGATTGTTGAATATTAAATAGTAATAGAATTTTTATAAAAAATAGAATAGACCAAAAACTTTGAATTATGTAATATGAATTCAATCAAATAAAAGATAAAGCGTTATGTTCCTTTTTCCGAAAATCATATTGAAACCCTTATATAACAACATATCTATATTGATTATATAATCATATCACTGATTGAATGATATTTTTATGATTTTTTTAAAAAATATTACAGGGCGATCATATTTTTTTTGTGCTCTAATAATTTTAATAGTATTTATAAATATTACTATATATCCGGAATTCTTGCTTGATGAAGAAGAGGTTGACAAAACAGAAGAGATAAAACCTGAAAAGCAGGATACACCAGAAAAATCATTACCGAAAGGCATAGTTACAGGGATCTATGCTGAGTCGATTCCTGATATAAAGGGGGCTATCAGAATAACATGGAAGATGCCTGAAGACTCGGAGGATGACTTTATTGTAGGAAGAACGACAGAACAAGCGGATACTGCGAACAAGGCCCTTGGTTCGATGTCAGTAAAGGTTGTTCCATCCGGTTCCCCCCCTAGTGTGATTGATTCGAATCTGCCACCTGGTATATATTATTATTGTATTCTTGCTAAAAAGAGTATCATCAATAAAACAATTACACTATACCCTAATATGAATTATACCACTACACCTGTAGTAATTGAAAAAGAAACACCGCGTATACTTTCAAAAAATCCACCAATGCAGGTTACTCTAATTCATACGAGGAGAATAAGCCAGAGATGGGTCTTAATAACATGGAGGGGGATTGAAGCCCGTGGTATAATATATACAGTATATAGAGGAAACTCAGTATTGGATACAACTGAAAAGCTAAGAAGGGCTGAAAAGATCATCAGCATTACAGATGATAGGGAAGGTTTTATTGATAAAAATTTAAAAAAAAGCGGCACATATTACTATGCAGTTACGACAAGGGATTTTGAGGGTAATGAAGACCTTCAATTAATCTCAGATCAGAGCTACACAACCACTGGAGTATATATATCTATTGGCATACATAAGACTGTATCAAATATACAAGCGAGATTGACTGACAAGGGATCAATAAAGATAAACTGGAGTGGAGAGACATCAGGCATCTCTCAGTTTTTAATATATAAGTATTATAAACCCATATCTGATGCACAGAGGCTTTCTTTAGCGACTTTTTTAGAGAGGGTCGATGTGGGGGCAACAAGCTATGTGGATCACTATCCCGGATTTGGTAATCATTACTATGCGGTTCTCAACAAACTGGGAGATGGTACAATAGACACTAAATTGATTAAGGGTAAAAATTACACAACAGATCCAATATCAATTGGAAAACCGATTCAAATACAATTCATCACATCGGAGACGAGAGATAAGAGCGTGATTATCAATTGGAAATTTAATGGCAGCGCTGGTAATAGGAATTATAGGATTGTCAGAAACAATAATGAAATAATGACATTAGCTGATGTTGATGACTCATTTACTCTTGATATAATAAATGTATTTGATCAAAATTATATTGATGAATCTCCACCATCAGGAAGCCATTACTATGCATTAGTACCAGAAGATTTAAAACGCTATAGTGACTATAGATTACTCAAGGGTGTAAATGTCACTGAGTATCCGGTTGTAATTCAGAAAAAGATGGAAAGACCCAAAGAAGAAATCGCAATAGATGATAAAAAAAATGGCATCAAAGAGAGATACCAGATAAGGAAACCTATTAGAAAAGGTTTAAAACAAAAGGTCAAGCCTTCTGGACAGCAAGTGGACTCAATTGTGCAAGATTTTTTTTTCAAAGGGAAATATAATGTTGCAATTAAAGAATTGCAGAATATAATAAATTACACCGATAACGAATATGAGGCAGCAAAGGCAAAACTCTTTATAGGTAGATCATGGCTCGAATTGAAGAGATATCGAAAAGCCCTGAAAATGTTACTCTTACCAGATGTAAAGAAGCACTTTCCACAGGAATCAAAATTCTGGAGTGAACATGCCATTTCAAGAGTGTATTAATACAATTCTGTTTACCAGGAGATTCAGTCAATGATATCTAGATCAATGATATTTATAATTGGAATAATATTGGTAGTAATAGGTGTAGGCTTATTCGCTTATTACGAAAATTATGTAAAACCTGAAAGGGAATCTAAAGAATTGCTTACAGAGGCTAAGTTGATATTTGAAAGAGGTGATAAGGATTCTGTTAATCATGCAATCAATACATTAAATAAGGTAATTGCTAAGTATCCAAAATCAAAAGCGATTCCTGATGCCTACTATTATATTGGTAGATGTTATGAAAAGCTTGGTCTCAACCGTCTTGCTTATTTAAAATATAACTATCTTTTAAAGAACAGAGCTGGCACCCTAACAAAGCAGTTTAAAAAAGAGATATTAGTGAGACTTGCTCATCTCAATATTATTAAACAATACTCAGAAGAGGGCATAAACCAATTGCATGATCTTCTTAATGAGTCATTCAATAAGGATTTCAGAAGCAAAGTATATTCAGAGTTGGGACATACATATCTCAATTTAGGAAAATATACAGAGGCTAAGAAGATGTTCGATATCTCCCTCAATGAAAATGGAAGCAATGAAGACGCAATACTTGGCAAAGCAAGAGCAATAAAGAGGATGGGTCATGATAATAAAGCATATGACCTATATGAACATTTCTTAAAGTATTATGGGCCAATAAGTCAGTACACTAAGGATGTAAAGAGATCATATAAGGAACAGGCCTATAAGAGTGGCCTGAATGCATTTAGAACAGCAAGATATTATGATGCAATCTCATTTTTTAATCGTGTATTAAAAAACTTTTCTTATGATAAGAAAAGCGAGAACGCCTTTTACTGGATAGGGGAATGCTATTTTGCGTTAAAGAAATTTGATAAGGCTATAACTTATTTCAATAGGGCGCTGACCAATAACTTTTATCATAAGGATCATGATGCACAGTTGAAGAAGGGATTTGCATACTTTATGAGCAAAAGGTTTGACCTTGCTGCAAAGGAATTCCAGATATATCTGAACAATTATCCTAATGGCAAGTATGCCCCACGGGCTAGAGATTGGAAAAAGCAGAGCACTGAAGAGCTTATCCTTCGTATTGATAGGAAAAAACTTCCTAAAGTTCAAGAGACCCCTGAAACTGAAGAGATACCAGAAAACAACGCCGCGCCTGAAGAGGAGAGTATCTCACATGAAAAGGATGAGGAGGTATCTGGAGACAATAGATACCTGCTTTTAGAGAGGGGCGGAAAAATTAAGCTTGAAAATGTTGCTGAGTTATAAATTCATAAAACAATATTCATACAACTCATAATAAATAACTCAGTTAGCAATAGATACCTTTTCTCCTACCATACTTTTTTTACTTGAAAAGTTATACCTCTGAGTTAATTATCATTATATTTCCCAAATACAATTTAATGGCGTTACTGCAAAAATTACTTTTGACAAAATTTTGTGTTCCATATTTGGTTATAATCGCCTGTAATTGACTGTAATCAGTATCGATATTATAGAAATCGACTTTTTGCAGTAACGCCATTAAATGTATTAAGGAGAGTAATCTAATTGTTAATGATGATTTCAGATATAGATTATTGATGATAGACCTATAACATCAATCCCTTCTCACCTACAAATAATAAGGGTAGCTTAGCAGGATAATATGATGAAAATTCTACATACCGCTGATATACATCTACAAGAGACAAGTGAAGAGAGATGGGAAGCACTCTTTGAGATAATCGAACTTGGGAATAGAGAAGAAGTGGATATTTTACTCATAAGCGGTGATCTCTTTGATCGGGATATCGATGCAAATAAATTGAGAATAAAAATCAGAAAGCTCTTTTCCGGTAATAGATACCGAATATATATTCTCCCAGGAAATCATGACTCAAAATCCTTTGAGGGTGGAAGTTACCTAGGCGAAAATGCAGAGGTGATATGCTCAATAGAAGATGTCTATGAATTTGGTAATGTGCGGATAGTTGGATTGCCATTTATGGAGATTAGTGAAGGGGAAATCTATTCAAAGCTAAATTACATCTCCAGCAAATTGGATTCAAATAAAACCAATATTCTCTTATATCACGGGGAGTTGTTAGATAGCTTCTATTCACGAAAAGACTTCGGCAATGAGGATGATAAGAGATATATGCCTGTTAAGCTCGATTACTTTAGAGATATGAACTTTGATTATATTCTTGCGGGGCATTTTCACACAACCTTTAATTCCATAAAATATAACTCAAAGAAATACTTTGTCTACCCGGGTTCGCCCATCTCGATAACAAGAAGGGAAACTGGTAAGAGAGGAGTCAATATATTCAGTACTGGTGAAGCCCCAATAGAAAGATATATTGACACCCCTTATTATGATATTATAAAAATTGAGCTTAATCCATATGACGAACTAGATCCATTGTCAATAATAAGAGAGAGGTTATGCAAAATTGAATCAAACTCAAAAATATTGTTAACCATAAAGGGATATATAAATTGTAGAGATCATGGAATAGATGAAAAAGACCTCACTCAGCGAATCGAATCATTAAGGTGTGAAATGGGAAATATTGTAGAAGCAGCATATGAGTATGTAGACATTAGCAGATTACTGGAGGACAATATCTACCAGAGCTTTAATGGAAAGTTAAACAATATGAGTTTGGATGAATCGGAAAAGGTTGTAATAAGAGAATTATTTATAAGATCAATGATGGAGGCTGGTGTTTGAGGATAAAGGAATTTTGTATAACCAGATATGGCCCCCTTGGCGAAACTGGTAAAATACTATTAGGTGATTTCAATCTCCTTTACGGTAAAAATGAACGCGGGAAAACGCTTACCATTGATGCCCTAATAAGACTACTTTTGGGAAAGAATGTAAAGCAGTTTAAACAGCTAAATAGAGTAAGTAGCGATCCAATGGGCTACATAATTCTCGGTTTTACAAATGAGGAAGGGTTTCGCACACTTCCCCAAGATGGGGATCTGACTATTCTAACAAAATCAGCTCAAATACCCTTAACTGCATCCGATTTTAGAAATATCTTTATCATCAGGAATAGCGATCTATCCATCGCTGATGAGGCAGACTATTATACAGCTATTACCGAAAAACTTGTGGGATTAAGAACCTCAGATATAAGCAGGATAAGAAAGAGCCTTAAAGAGATTGGTCGACTAACTGATGGTCTGGATTACAAGAATGATGAAAAGACACATAAACTAAGGACAAGGCTCAATAGAGCGAGGGACTTGCTCATAAAAATACAATCGCATAAAAAAAGACTTAGGGAAGAGGGATATGATAAACTTGAGATAAGGCTCTACAGATTAAAGGAAGAATTTATTCAACTCAACTACGAGGTTGATGAGTATGAAAATGCGCGCAATAGGGAGAGATTCGAAATATGCAGCAATTTATTAAAAAATTTTGAGAAAAGGGTAGGTGAACTGAAGGGCATGGATGTCTATCAGGAAGATGTAGCACAGAGATGGCAGGATGGCGAAAAGGAGGTAATGAGGAGCGAAAGGGAAATACTTGAACTCAATAATAAGAAGGATGCCTTAAATTATGAAATTGATACTAATGAAATAAATCTAAGAGAAATTTCGAATGAACTCCTTTCCATGGAAAAGAGGAAAAGCCTACTTGATGAAGAGAAGCCAAGGATAAATGATATTAAAGACGGCTTCACGCAGATTCATTCGAATATATCTTTACAAATTCATCTAAAAAGAACCCTTATCCTATCCATATCCATATTCTTTATTCTATTCTTGGCCATCATATTTGTTAAACCCTCTGCCTATTTTTATATACCTGGCATAATAGCTCTATTGATTACGATTACGCTTTTGGGATATGAATTGATTATTGAGATAAGGGGAAGGAGAATAAAGAGATCTTTTGAAGATGTTAAATTAAATATAGTACAGTTAGGCATCAATTCTTCAACAATTGAAGAGATGATATCAGGTATTCAGGGATTTAATGCAGTGTTAGATAATAAAAAGTATGAGTTTGAGGAATGCAAAACCCTTCTAATGATAAAGAAGCGGCATATCAGTGAAGTGGATGAAAGATTAAAGGAGCTTAAAAGGATAATCGATGTGGAAGTTGAAAAGTTGGACACAATCAAAAGAGAAATACGGATTGGAACGATTGATGAGTATAGAAAAATATTAACCCTAAAAAGAATTGCTGAATCGGATAAAGAGAACCTCTTTTCCAAACTTGAAAGCCTGCTGGGTAAAGCGGGGAGAAATTTGAGAGAGAACATCAGTTTTTGGGGATCTAAGATTCAGGAGTTGGAGACATTCAGAGATAGAGGGCAGGGAAGGGTATATGATGAAAATAAATATTCTAAGCTTAAGAATAAATTGAGAGGAGTGGAGAAGGAGATAAGTGGTTTAACAGAAAGGATTGATAGGTTGGGAGATCTGATGTTAGAGATAGAGAGGACAGCGAATGATGTGCTTGTAGCAGGGGGTGAGATATATTATTGTAAAACCCTCAGCGATCTTGATGGAATAGAGAACCGACTCCGGGATTTCATTAACTTAAATGATAGGAGAAGAAGGTCGATAATAAATGCAGTTGAGATATTGGATGAAATAGAGAGGGATGAGAAGGAGAAGGTTCTCGAACTCTTTTCCAAGGATTCTTACATATCCGTGTCAAATATCTTTGAAACAATAACTAATGGCCTGTACGATGAAGTGATCTATGATAAGGAAGATGAAAGGGTGAAGGTACGGTATAGTACCAATGAACTAATTAATGCTGATGTGCTCTCAGGTGGGGCTTATGACCAACTCTATTTATCGATAAGACTGGCGCTGGGAGAAAAGATATTAAAAGCTGAAAAGGGTCTATTTATTCTAGATGATCCATTTATAAAGTCTGACTTTGATAGAATTTTAAGACAGATGGAGACCCTAAAAAAGATATCAAGTGAAGGGTGGCAGATTCTCTACTTCAGTTCCAAGAATGAAATTATCGAAATTTTAGGTGATGATATAAACGAAAAAAGGATCAATCTCATTAACATAAATTGGCTTAATTAGTCTATACAATTAAAATGATGAGTGATATTGCTGACAAGAAGCAGAAAAAGTTTTCCACTACTTTTATCAGCTTGAAAATATAATTTCAATATAAGGAGGAGATATATGTTCGCAGAATATTTCATTAAACATGAAAAAGAAATATTAAAGAAGGCTAAATCTAGAAAAACAACCAAGGGTCAAAGCGACAAGGGTACAAAATCAAAAAAGCAAGAATCAACCAGTTTCAATGACCTGATTGAAAGATTGAATAAAATGATACCCTCCCACCTTAAGATCGATACAAATAGGCTAATCGATGCTAGCGGTTACTCACCGAAGGGCGTTGATTTTATTGTTTATAAGGAATATTTCAGGGATATTGTTAATATGATGGGTGGTTTCGTTCCAGCGGAACTGACCTATGCCACTTATCATGTATCTCCAAATGTCAATAAGAAGGGCTTACCAGAGGTACTTGATAGGGTAGTCCAGACTAAAAAGGTGAGCCGATATATAGACAGAGAGAAGGAATCGCCCTTGATCCCTGCATTTATCTTTGCCTATGATTCTAGTTATACCCTTCCTGAGTTGAAAAATGCTATTTTAGAATATTATATGTCCAAGGGTATTGGTCATGAATATGAATGCGATATAATTGCCATACTTCATAAGGGTATTATTATCAAAAATTGGCGTGAGAAGAGAAGCTACATAGCCCTGGAGACAAAGGATGATACCCTTATGTGGTATATTATTTTAATGAATGAATATCTTGAGGTGGATAGAGGAGAGGATTTTGATTTAAGAGATTATGTAAAACAGAGCGAAAAATATGAAGAGTATTGATCAATAACTGATGAAATGATTGATTTCTCAGGTATTAAACAAATGCACTTCTACTCTATACTATCAAAAGATAGATATCAAGGATGTTAAGGATTAAGAAGAATTTATTGAAAATTATTTTGATACTTGTGATAACTTCGATTATAACAATTGGAATAGTGAAAGAGGTCTCATGCTGGAGCCTAATAGATCTCTTCAAAGCGGAAGATTTTAAAGAGAATAATTTAAGCAAGACATTCCATTTGGATACTACAAGGGATATCATCCTCCTGCCCCCATTGCATAATAAAACATTTTTTCAGGCTATTGCTGATCTCTCTATTTGCAGAAGAAGGGAAGTTCGAAGGTTCTTATTACAATATTTAACTGAACAAAGGGGATACATTGATAGGTCCTTTGAGAGATCAAAGGAATACCTTGGCATAATTACGAGCATATTCGATAAAAATCAGGATATACCAAAATATTTAGCATTGCTGCCGATTCTGGAGAGCGGATTTAATCCATATGCCGTATCGAGAAGCCAAGCTGTTGGCTTATGGCAATTTATCAGGGGAACCTCGCATTCCCTTGGCTTACGTACCGATAGGTGGGTTGATGAAAGGAGAAGTATAGAAAAATCCACAATTGCTGCAATCAGACATCTTCGAAATCTTTACAGAATTTTTCATTCATGGGAACTGAGCCTGGCTGCATACAATGGTGGGGCTTCTTATATTAAAAAGGCTATGTTAAGAAGCGGCGCAAAGGATTTCTGGGAATTGAAGGCGCATGGGGCAATGAATCGAGAAACAGCAGAGTTTATCCCGCGTTTTACAGCAATTACTATCATATATGAAAATCAATGGCTTTTTAATATTGATAACTGTGATGAAAAAAAACCTACCATGAAAACAGAAACCATTGTCCTTGACTTTCCTGTCAGCATCCATCATATATCCAAACTCGCTAATGTTCCTAGTGAAACAATAAGAAGGCTAAACCCGGAGTTAAAGAGGAATCATACACCCCCGTATTATAGGAAATATGAACTCAGATTACCAGTTGGCGCAAAGAATAAACTCGAGAGTGATGGGAATAATATTTATAAAGTTAGGTTCAAGGGTATCAGGAAACACATAGTTCGGAAAGGCGAATGCATCAGTCGTATTGCAAGACGCTACAGGGCTAAGACAAAGAAGATCATTATCCTCAATGATATTAAGAGTCCGCGCCTGATTCAACCTGGCCTAACACTCTATATACCAATCTAGCGAAATTATTTCAATTTAAGGGAGCGTTCAGCTATTAAGGAAAATAGAAGTCCCCTTCTATTGAAAAGGAACTTACCCTAAATAACAGACTTTTATTCTATCTGATCGATATTGACTTTATTATTTAATCTTGCGCTAACCTGTGAAACTACCAGGGATGATGCATAACTTGCTATCCTGCCCGCCCTATCTATTGGAAGATCATTTGCCACACCATAGAGTATCCCAGCTGCATACATATCCCCTGCCCCATTTGTGTTGACTACCCCAACCCTATTCGCGGAGATATTGTAGATTTTATTGTCCCGCTTTATCATACTTCCATCAGCTCCCAACTTAACAACTGCAATATCACACATGGAATATATCATATCGAGAGCTTCCTTCTCCTCAACCCCGGTAAATGCCTTTGCTTCATCTTCATTAACAAAAACAATATCAGCAAATTCATCAACTATACTATTAAAGACATCCTTAATCCTATCAACGAGGCTAGCGTCGCCAAGGTCAATTGAAATTATAACATTATTCTCTTTCGCAATCCTCATTGCATGTACGACGGCCTCTCGCACTTCAGGGAGTTCCAACAGGTACCCCTCTATATGCAATATCTTGCTTCCCTTTATGTCATCTTCGAAGACATCCTCTTTAACAAAGTGAATGGCTGCCCCTAAATGTGTTGCAAAGGTTCTTTCAGAATCAGGGGTTATCAATGTGATTGCATGTCCAGTCATTGCTTCATGCTTGTTCAGCCTTGTGCGCACACCAGCCTTCTCATTCTCTCGTATATACAACTCTCCATGGGTATCATTCCCGACCTTACCGAATAGAATACACCTTCCCCCAAAATTAGCGATTCCCGCCAGGGTATTAGCTGAACTACCACCTGGAGTTGTTTTCATAGGATAACCATTCAATCTTTGCAGAATCTGCATGCTTCTATTCTCATCAACAAGATGCATCTGTCCCCTCTTTAGGCCAATCTCATCCAAAACAGCTTTATCCACTTCAATCGTAAAATCCAATAAAGGGGAGCCAATACCAACCACATCATAGTCTGCTTTTCCTGAGTTAGACTCTGACTCTTGTACATTAGGATGATTCTTTGCATCGTTTCCCGATATCGATTCCATGGAAATAAACCTCTCTTCTAAAAATTAAGTATACTCAATGCTGACATACAAGGCATTTATTATTCTTTGTTAGTTTCATGATTCTGAAACTCATGTCTATCCCATCCCAGAATAGGAGTCGATTCTTCAGGTTAGTGCCGATGCCTGTCAAATACTTTATTGCTTCGATCGCCTGAAGCGAACCAATAACACCTGGTGTGGCTCCTAAGACCGGGATTTCTTCTTTTTTATAATTCTGTGGTGAGAAACATGCAAGGCATGGTGTTTCAGGAGGTTGCAGAAATGTGATCTGACCTACAAATCCTGAGACCCCTGCATGTATCAGGGGTATAGTTTTTTTTACTGATAATTCGTTAATGATGAATCTTGTTTGAAAGTTGTCTAGACAGTCTACAATGAGGTCAACCTTATCAATGAATTCATGGATATTTTCTTTTGAGATTTTATCATATATTTTGATTACCTTAGTATTGGGATTTGCATTTGTAAGAGTTTCATAAGCAGAGTCCACCTTATATTTCCCAACATCTTTGTCAGAGTGGAGGATCTGCCTGTTAAGATTTGAAGGTTCAATCTTATCATAATCACAAATCTTCAGGGTTCCAACTCCAGCAACAGATAAATAGAAGAGTAGGGGGCTGCCTAGCCCACCGGCGCCAGCAACTAAAACAGTTGAGTCTTTCAGCCTGTTTTGCGCTTCTTCACCCCAATTCGATATATTTAATTGTCTTTTGTATCTCCTATATTCATCTTCAGTTAACATATTTAAATAATTTGATATTGTTTAATTAGGCTGTACAATCCCAATTTTGGCAAGATACAGCTAAAATCATTATGATATTGGAATCCTGATTCAATTCTAAAATGGTGGGATTTATTTATATTGCTAAACCAAGGTCCGAATAGATAACTTTTGTAGAATTATTATTAGTGGTGAGGGGAGGATTCGAACCTCCGAAGGCTTCGCCGGCAGATTTACAGTCTGCTCCCTTTGGCCGCTCGGGAACCTCACCTGTTAGCTGGCGATGGGACTCGAACCCGCAACCTGCTGATTACAAATCAGCTGCTCTACCGATTGAGCTACGCCAGCAATTTGACGTGGATTCAGATAATAAATATCATCTTCATTTGTCAATATCTTTTACATAATTTTTTAGGTTTTATCCAGTAATCATAAATCTACTACTCTCTATTTCAATAAACAATGAAAAACATTGTAAGTATAGTGATATCATAGATTAGCTAATACTTCAAACAATTTTAAAAGGGATAGTCTTACGAGACTTTCAAAAACCGATTTTATTAAACATATTAACTATAAATTATTATCCAAATCCTAATAACTGTATTATATAATCGATTCCTCAATTTATTCTTGATATTATTACTGAGCTATAAGAAATTATCTTAAACCTTTTTTAAATAATCTTTTTAAACAGAATTTATAATATGAAATAGCCAGAATTAACTTAATTGCATTTTACATTTGTAATGCTGAATTAACAACAAGGATCTTAGGAGGATATTAAAATATAAAGGGGGGATATTATGACAGGACAAGCTTTAGGGAGCTTAAAGGTACTTGAGTTATGTAGTCTTATCTCTGGACCCTATTGCAGTAAATTGCTTGGAGATATGGGAGCAGAGGTTATCAAGATTGAAGAGCCGGGTATGGGGGATAAAGCTAGGAAGAGAGGGCCATTTTTACAGAATACCTCTCATAGAGAGAAGAGCGGATTGTTCTTATATCTCAATACCAATAAATTGGGTATTACGCTAAATATAAATACAGAAGAGGGAGCAGGGGTATTCAAGGAACTGGTGAAGGAGACTGACATCTTGATTGAGGACAATCCTCCAAAGATGATGAAGGAACTTGGATTAGATTATGATAATCTAAAAGAGATAAATCCTTCTTTGATTATGACATCCATTACACCCTTCGGGCAGAATGGACCACATAGCGATTATAAAGCCCATGACCTTAACATGTACTTTGGAAGTGGATTGCTATATAAACCTCTCGATGTGCCTGACGATTATAAGCCGGCAAAGGGGGGAGGTTTTTTTGGCGACTACTTATGCGGATTGAGCGCAGCTACAGCCACTCTAAGCGCGCAGTTTGCCTTAGGAGGGACAGGAGAGGGACAGCATATTGATATCTCAAAACAGGAGGCTCTCCTCGCATTGTTAAGGGTGACATCAGTCGTTTATCCGAATGTAGGTAGACCTGAATTTTCAATGTCATCGATTTCAGGTGGAATGGGCGGGCTGCATCAATGCAAGGATGGTTATGTGATATTTACAAACGCAGAAGAACACCATTGGAGTTCATTTGTCAAGTTATTAGGCGATCCTGAGTGGGCAAATGATCCGGACCTGGATAATATGTTCTCTCGAGCCCTGAACTATGAAAAGATTGCGCCATATATTAAGGAGTGGATGCTCAATCACAATAAGGAGGAGATATATCACCAAGGCCAGGCATATGGTTGTCCCGTTGCCATGGTTAGCGCAGTAGATGAAGTCGCAAATTCTGAGCAGATGAAGGCAAGGGAATTCTTTGTAGATATAGATCGAAAAGAGACTGGGAGGTTCAAATATCCTCAATCACCATGCAGATTTTCCAAGACACCATGGAAGGCGAGACTGCCAGCTCCGCTTTTGGGTGAGTACAATGAAGAGATTTTCTGTAAACGTCTGGGTTATTCACAAAACAGGATAAAAGAAATGGCTGAAGCCGGAGTTATATAGAGGGGAGGTAATTATTATGAATAAATTTCCATTGGATGGGATAAGGGTACTTGATTTTACATTTATGTGGGCAGGGCCCTATGCTACCATGCTCTTAGGGTTCATGGGAGCAGAGGTAATCAAGGTTGAGAGTCAGAGGAGATTGGATACTATCAGAATATTCGATCTAGTAAATCTTCAGATGTTGGAAGACATCAACATGTCGCCAATCTTTAATGATATAAACTTGAGTAAGTTAGGCATAAATTTAGACCTTAAAAATACAAAGGCAATTGAGATTGCGAAGAGACTGATAGAGAAGTGCGATGTTGTGATGGAGAACATGCGCCCAGGGGTTATGGATAGACTTGGGCTTGGATATGAGGTTGCTTGTGAGTTAAATCCAAGCATTATATATCTGGCTTCCTCATCACGTGGCGCAAAGGGGCCAGAGCGGAATTATACAGGCTATGCACCCAGCTTTGGCGCTCTGAGCGGCTTATCTAATGTGACGGGTCATCCTAATGATCCCCCTAGTACAATTGGGGGTGAAATAGACCTGCTCAGCGGTCTGACATCAGTATATGCCATTCTTGCTGCCCTCAATTATAGAAAGAGCACAGGGGAGGGTCAGTATATCGATCAATCCTCATCAGAAGCAGGCAGCGTGCTCATTGGCGAATTATTCATGGATTACTTCATGAATGGGAATGTGCAGACCAGGCAGGGTAATATGGACGATCACATGGCACCTCATAATTGTTATCCCTGCAAAGGTGAAAACAAGTGGATCAGTATTGCAATAGAAACCGAGGATGAGTGGTTGTCATTTTGTAATGCCATTGGGAATCCGGAGTGGACTAGGGATGATAGATTCTCTGATGTTAAGAGTAGGTTGGTCAATCGAGAGGAATTGGATAAACTCATTAGTGAGTGGACAATGATCTATGATCCCTATGAGGCAATGAGGAGATTACAAAGCGCTGGGGTTGCAGCTGTACAAAAATATAATAGTCAGGATCTCTTTAGCGATCCTCATCTCAAGGAGCGTGATTTTGCCATGAAGGTTACACATCCAGCAATTGGGGATATGATTTGCTTAGCTCCACCCTTTAAATATTCAACCCTTTCAGTAAAGTTTGAGCATGCCCCATTATTTGGGCAGCATAATAATTATATATTTGGCGAGCTTTTGGGTATGTCTGAAAATGAGATATTAAAACTGAGGGAAGATGGAGTAATAGGTTAATCCTTGCCAGAATGTTGAGTGATCTTTATTAGGTCGAATTACTTATCCAATACTTTGAAAGTACCATTATCACCAACAACATCGCTATATTGAAGATGACTGTCCCAGATATTCCGAATATAGGGATGAGAAAAACTGCGGTTAGTAGGGACCCGATGATTGATCCAAAGTGATCCATTGAATCGAGAATAGAGGCTGAGGTGTGATAATTGATGCATCCAATTTGTTTAAAGAGCATTGGGAATACGTTGCCACAGAAGAAAGCGAAGCTGATAATTATAATCCAAAAGATAGATTCAATCTTTGTATGAAAATAAAGCAGTATTAAAAGGAGTGTTATAATTAAGAACATAAATACTCTATTCAGAGATTTGATTTGTTTTTTATTTGCATAGTAGCTTCCAAGCGTAAGCCCAAGCATGAATAGCGCATTAATTAGAGATATTCTATAATACACAACACCGTAGATGTTTTGATATAGTATAATTAGAAGAATAATTGTCGAGATGCTCACAAATCCTGTTGTAAATATTGTTATTCCGCTAATAAACTGTTGACCCGTATACTTCTTTCGTATATCTAGAAGAACAATAGCAATAAGCAATACTGATAATAATAGGGGAATATACGGTCTCTTCAATATGCTGTAAATAAAGGACTTCTCCTGGAAGGCAGATAATACTGTTTTGTTCCAGTATGCCTTAGGTTTCAAATCGAGATTCTTATCTATCCCGGATACATTCTCTATCATATGCTTTGTAAAATATTCAATCTGACTCTCTTCGAATAGCATCCTAAGCTCTTCAGGATCAAAATTCTCAACAACCTCAATTTCAAATTTATTGTTTGTATACAATGAACTTTTTTTCTTATAATTTGTTATCAGCTCATCATAGTGATTAGGAATGATCCCCTCTCCAGTGGCGCCTATTAGATATATCCTTTCGCCAGAGGAAATAAGATGATAGGGAAATTCTTCCCTGAAGCCTTTATATATTGATGCAATATATCTAGTAAGATCTGATCCCATATAGTTTGTGAATCCATGGATGGAGGTTAGAAATATCCCATCTGGTTTAAGATGATCATTACAGAGCGAATAAAATTCCTTTGTATAGAATCTGTTCAGCATTGCATTCTCGGGCTGGGGTGGAAGGCATATGATCAAATCAAATTTTTCATCAGTATGTGAGAGGAAATATCTGATATCTTGAAGATACACCCTAAGTTTATTAGCATTCTCCTCTGTATTATAGTATTTTTGTCTATATTGATTTCCGATTCTCCAAAGCCATGGGTCTGTTTCAAAATAGTATAAGTATGAAATATCTGTCTTAAGAAGATTATTGAGAAGAGAACCGAATCCAATCCCAAGTGCAAGAAGCCTTTCATCTTTTTTATGTCTGATGCTCTGTATCAGATGAAATATGGCTCTTGCATCGTAGCTGTCAGGTATGTAATTATAATATATCCCATCCCCATATATTCTTATCTCTTCTTCATAGGATTCAAAAGAGAGTATCTGATACCTCGTCCTTTTATGATGGATTAAGTTGCCCTCATGTGTCCGTTCCCACACAAATTCAAATATACAGTTTTCAATTCTCTCGGACATAAGAAGGAGCATGAGGGGAATAAATAATAGAAAGAGGTTTAACCTATTTTTATATTTTTTTAAATAAATAAGATGTGATATAGATATTATAATTGAGATTATTCCCAAAGGATTCAAGAAATCAATCAAAATAGCAGTGAAGAGTATCCCTCCAGCAAATGCTCCTAAGGTCTCTAAATAGTATATGTTTCCACCGGATAGCTTTCCATCAACGGCTGATGTTAATGAAACAACTGGAGGGAAGAAGAAACCTATCAAAAAACTTATGGGAATTGTAAATAGTAGGGATAATATTAATTCTGTGGTAATGGAGTAGAATGTGCCTACAGTTCTGGGAATAACAAATGGGATGAAGTGAGGAAGATATATAAAAAAAAGAAGCAGAATAGGAAATAGGATCAGACACAGAACAACCCTTCTCTCAAGTGTAACCCTCTCACCTTCTGGATTAAATCTAGCTCCTAAATATATTCCAATGAACCATGCGGCAAATATTATTCCAATGATTAACTCATTACCTCTGAATATGGTAAGGAGTTCTCGGATAAGTAAAACTTGTGCAATTGCAGATGAGAAACCGAAAAAAAGGGTAATAACATATAGGTCTATTCTGGATAATCCTTTATTTAACATTATAGTATTTTATTTCCTCATTCCCACATCCGTGGATCATTGATAGGGTGTTAATACTATTGATTTTCAAATCTCAGAGACTATATTCTGTTCTTCTAGGTGTTCAATAAATAGTCAGAAACCCTGATGTGAGTAATGCTTCGTATAAGACTAGTATTTTCTGAAAGCATTCTTTGGTTATAGGAATATCTTCTCTGTAAGATGCATCTCAGATAGCATCCGAAAAAATAGACCTAGAGGGAGTCCAATCACATTTGAAATTGAACCGTCTATACTATCAATAATCATTTCACCATTATCCTGAATGGCATATCCACCGGCCTTGTCCATATAGTTAATGCTATCCAGGTATTTTAATATCTCAGTATTGTTTAGATTCTTAAAGGTAACATGAGTAATTTCGAAATCGGTATTCTCTATAATATCATTATGTTTATGGATTAGGATAATGCTGCTTATCACCTTGTGTGTTTTCCCCTTTAGCATATGCAATTTTTCCTTTGCATCAGTAAGCCCAGTGGGTTTGCCTAATATTAAATTGTTTACAGTTACAATAGTGTCACAGCAGATTAACAGGTGATCTTCCTTATCCGGAAGTGTGTGTATGATTGAGTCGGCCTTCTCTTTTGATATCCTTTTCGAGTATTGGATTGGATCATATTCTTCCCTTATCTCTTCATATGCATGAGGTATGCGAATCTCGAAGTCTTCAATGATAGTATGCAAAATACTTTTTCTTCGAGGAGATGAGGAGCCTAATATTATTACCATGATATCATTGTATATTTAAATGCATTTCAATCTCAAATAATTATCTTCTGCTTTTTGTTCAGACATCCCAATAGTGCATCTGGCTCAAGCCTTTTTGCTTTCATTGAGGATGAGGATGAAATTAATCCTACTTAATGCTGAATGCAAAAATTTTAATACTCTCCATGAAGATATGTATGTTTGACATTATTTGTAAAGCATTATTCATATTTTAATTAGACTATCAATGACCAAGCCCTTGTATTCATAATCGATCCTATACCCTTGTGATTTGTCCTCAGCCGAATAGGCTTTAAGATGTATAAAATAACAAAAAAATGTTAAAGCTACACCTTAGAAAACCGATTATTATACTGATTGATAATTACACTCCCAATGTTAAATTAACCAGGTTAAAGGCTTTTGCAGACAGCACTCCTGCAAAAGCCTTTTTTACAATGTGCCAATCAAGCAGAGTATAGGTTTAATTGGTTTTTAGAGGTTGAGATGTCGGATGAATTTTCTGGCTTTATAACGAAGCTTCTTTCTATAGCAATATATTTGGGATTAGGAGCAATCGTAGCTTGGATATTCTATTATGCCAAGAGAAGAGACCTCTTTGGGGGGTACATCGGTGGGATGGTTATTGGTGTAATTGGAGCCCTTATCGGGGGGTTTATCCTAGACAAGTTGTTGCTTGATGTATCAATCAGGATAATGCAATTTCTGGTCTATGAGACCGGTGTTAACGTAATTGCCGGATTCATTGGTGGCTATTTGGCAGTATACATAATGAATAGATTGACTCATGACAGGGAGAGGAAAAGGTATTAAAAGTCATCTGATTCTGACTAAAGGGTGTATGTCATTAGCAATGGTAGAAAAATGTCCTTTCTCTAAACTATGGTCACAATCAGTTTATCCTTCAATTATCATCCTGTAAAATTGATTAAAGAGATAGATCGAATCATGCGGGCCGGGATTTGCTTCAGGGTGATATTGTACCGAAAAGAGCTTTAATCTCTTATGTCTAATGCCCTCTACAGTATTATCGTTGAGATTTAAATGAGTAATTTCAACATCCCCATTCCTCTTTAAGGATTCATAATCCACTGCAAAACCATGATTCTGAGAAGTAATTTCAACCCTTCCAGTTAACAGATTCTTGACTGGCTGATTTGCCCCCCTGTGACCAAACTTCAGTTTATATGTCCTTCCCTTCAAGCCCAGGCATAGAAGCTGATGACCAAGACATATTCCAAAGCATGGGATCTCTTCTCTTAAGATATCACGCACAAGATTTTTGGCATAGGGAATAGCATCAGGATCCCCTGGTCCATTGGATAGGAATACCCCCTTTACATTTTCCCTAAGGGCATCACTTAAAGGATGATTGCCAGGAAATACCATAACCGAAAATCCTGATTCGTATAGGTATTTTAGAATACTGCTCTTTACTCCAAAATCAAAAACAGCAATCAAGGGTCTAGTCTCATCCATTTTGCCAAATCGATAGGGCTCTTTACAGGAGACATCGCTGGCTAGGTCAAGGCCCTCCATTTTTGGATGAGAAAGGAGTCTGTCAATTGCAGAGGATTTATCAAAAAAAATTCCCCCCCTAAGTGCACCCTTATCCCTTATATGACGGGTTAGTTTTCGTGTATCAACGCCCTCTATCGCTGATATCCCTGATTCCTGAAGATAATCAGCGAGAGACATTGTAGCCCTATAATTTGAATAGCTTTTACTGTACTCCTTTACAACAAAACCAGCCACCTGAATTTTGTCTGATTCCACATCCTCTTCATTCACTCCATAATTCCCTATCATTGGGTAGGTCATTGCGATGATCTGGCCATTATATGATGGATCTGTAAGCACCTCTTGATATCCGCTCATAGAGGTATTGAAGACGATCTCTCCTATACTATCTGATTCAAAACCAAAACTGGTGCCTTCAAACTCAACGCCATCTTCAAGAACAAGATAAGCCTTTTTTCTCATATTTAACATCCACTCTGATCTAATTGCATGAGTCTATATTACAGAAGAGTCGTATAATAGTCAATCACTGACATTCAAATATATATAATCTGACTATAATTCTTCGTTATAAAATTAATGATTTATAGACAGAAGTCTGTTCAATTGTATAGGGATTGAAGTAAAACTGCTATCAGTGATAAATCAATATAATATAAAAAAGTAATTCAAGAAATAGCAAAATTCATATAAAAAACACTTTGTCACTTTTAGTAATATTAGGTTTATATTGCAACATATAAATTAATTCAGGATGGACAAAATCATAGTCACTGTAAAATGACAAATTATGAAATTCATGTCGCAGACTAATGCTCCCTATCTTTTTTTCCTGAACTGATGCAATAAAGTACCAAGCTTTGAAGAAAAATTATTAAAAGAATATCATGGTGGAAGATGAATTAAGGATCAATACTGTTCCTCGTCTTTCTATTAATATAAATGAACCCAGTTAACACTGAGATGATGGTGATCAGCAAAGATAATCTTTCCTTAATAGGTATATAAATCCATCCGATTTCATCAATAAAGATATCTTTAAAGAATGAACCGAGAACACCGAAAAAGAAGCTTAGAGTCATATAAATTGTGAAAGCAATGGAAATACCTATTATGATGGCTCTAATCCTGGTCTTCTTTCTTGCCTCAATATACTTAATCATTGAGTATGCAGCAAATGCAGATACAAGGGCTAAGGATAATCCATTAAATTGACTCACAGTAGAAACATAGATAGAAAAATAGTCGATTCTTATTGATGGATCAACTTCCAATATTGTCTGGGATATATCCCACACGGAGAATACTATATGGATTGAAAGGACTAGGATAAAGGATAGAAGTGGAATAAGTATTTTAATTATCATAATAGCATTACTCCTAATATAATCTTATCTCAAAACCCATATGGTTATTGTTTTTTATAGTAGAAATCAATTTTTGTCAAAAATATACAATGATTAGTAATTTTGATTATGCATAATTATTATTTGATTAATATCAATTAAAAAACAATTTTATTGACATAGAGTGTTTAATTCATATTTATATATATATCAATATGCAGATAAAATATATTAAACAAAACCAAGAATCCATCATCAGCTTCTTTCTATTATCCATTTTAGGTATTATAGCGGTTGTAGTGATAGCAAGGCAATCCAGTTATGATATTAGTAAATTTGGCATGATATCACCAGGTGGAAATAATAATAAAGAATCACTAATATCGCTGGGCAATCTAAAAATGGATACCCTTACAGCTAGGGGATTTAAGGTTCTATTAGAACCTGAAGCGTATAATCAGAATACACTGCATGAGAAGATAAATGGCAAGGCTCCCCTCTATTTAGACTCTGGATTCAGGCTAATGATCTCTCAACGATTCATGTATGCTAGTTCCAAGGACATTTGGATGGAGGCATTTATCTATGATATGGGTACAATTAAAAATGCATATTCGGTCTATAGCCGCCAAAAAAGAATCGATACAGAGAGGGTTGCAAATTTTAGCAAAGCATACTGGGCATCGAGCGCCCTTTTTTTTATTCAGGGAAGATATTATATTGAGATTATTGGTGCATCAATTTCTAATCATCTTAAGCAGGGGATAATTGAAACGGGTAGAAATATTAGGTCAAGGCTAAAATCTACCGGTAGTGAAGAAATATATGAACTAACCCTGTTTGACAAGGATTATCTCATCCCAGGGAGTGAGAGATTATTTCTGAAGGATGCCTTTGGTTATAATAAATTTACCAATGTCTTTTCCGCAAGTTACAGGCTTGATGACTCTACAACAACGGTTTTTTTCAGTATTAGGGATAGCCATAAGGAGGCCGCTGATTTAGCGGATGGATACTACAAATTTCTAATTGACAACGGGGGTGTTCCTCTAAGGGCGAATGATATTAAAGGTTCTAAAATAATTGATATATATGGATCATTTGAAACTATTAGTATCTATAGAAATTTTGTGATTGGTGTACATGGAGCAGACAACCAAAGGCTGGCTGAAAGATTGCTCAGGATTATTTTGGGAGAAATCAAGGATGCGGATCAGGTAGATGGTAAAAAGAGAAGGGGATAATATCCTGCGAAGGGAATTTATAAATCGCTCGCTAAAGGCCTGCGTATCAATTGCTTTCGCTGGAGCAGCATCTTACCTTTTATATGATCCCTATGGCCCGAGTGGGGATGAAATATACCAGGATCTTGTCACTCTCCCAAATTTTTCTGTAAATCCTATTAGTGGAAAGACGATGTGCGTTGTCAGGGGCTTTAATCGGGGAGATGGGTTGGAAAGGGCGATTAAGCTCCTTGGGGGTATTGAGCGTTTTGTGAAACAGGGTGAGACCGTAGCGATAAAACCTAATGTCGCCTTTGCATCCTCACCTGAGCTGGGCGCAACGAGTCACCCACATCTAATCTCAGCGCTTGTTCGTCTATGTTTTAAAGCCAGAGCAAGAGCGGTCATCATTTTAGACAATCCCATTAATGCCCCTGCAAGCTGCTTTTATCTTAGTGGCATTGAGAAGGCCGCTCAAGAATCAGGCGCTCAAATCATCCTTCCTAAAGAGGCTTTCTTTAAATACACCAGTCTTGAAAATGGCAGATTAATCCACGAATGGCCTGTGTTTTTTGATCCATTAATCAAGGCCGATAAGCTGATTGGTGTTGCTCCAATAAAATCACATCACAGAAGCGGCGCTTCGATGATTATGAAAAATTGGTATGGTCTCTTGGGAGGAAGACGCAACATCTTTCATCAGGATATTCACACAATTATTTCGGAGCTGTCACAGCTAGTGCGGCCAACCTTGGTCGTGTTGGATGGCACCTACGTTATGATGAATAACGGTCCAACGGGTGGTTCAATTTCGGATTTGAAATCAATGGAAACCCTTATTGTAAGTTGTGATCAGGTAGCTGCAGATTCATTTGGCTCTGGTCTTTTGGGTTTAAGTAAAGTCGAATTGCCACATATTATTAAGGCTGAAATGGCTGGAGTCGGAACATCCGATTATCATTCTCTGAAGCCAATATTCGTTAATTCAAGCTAAAACATCTATGAAACTAATAACAGTAAGAAGGATAAGTCAATCATTCTTTTTTCTGCTTTTTCTCTGGTTCTGTATCGTCAGCACAGTGGGAGAGAAATTTTGGCAGATACGCGGATGGCCTATAGAATGGCTCCTTCAATTAGATCCCCTGGTCGCGCTGGGCACAATTCTTTCAACCCATAAATTATACTGGCCTCTACTCTGGTCATTGGGGATTATTGTGCTTACAATTATTTTTGGTCGCTTCTTCTGCGGATGGATATGTCCCTTTGGTTCTATACATCAATCTATTGGATATCTGTGCAACAGAAATGCTCCTACCTCAGAAAGGATTTCGCTGAATCGATATAGAAGAACCCAAAATATTAAGTACTATATTCTTCTACTCTTTATAATCACAGCCCTGATCCCTATTCACACCTCAACCTTGCATACAGGGCTTCTCGATCCAATACCGCTCTTAACACGTTCGTTCAATCTGGTCTTGCTGCCGATTCTGGATAACAGAATAAATATTACCTCAATTGCAGGCAGATATTATGAAGAGATATGGATGATATTTTCAATTTTCCTAGCAGCCCTATTCCTGAATCTTAAAATTCCACGTTTTTATTGCAGATTTATATGTCCTCTAGGCGCGCTTTTGGGAGTCTTTAGCAGGTTTTCCATCTGGAGGATTGGACAGAGTACAAAAAACTGCATTAACTGCAAGCAGTGTGAACTTTCCTGTGAGGGAGGGTGTAATCCTGACAGTAGAATAAGAACAACTGAATGTATTTTATGCCTTAATTGTCGTGAGGATTGTGGAGAAGGCGTAATCAAATATCAGATAAAGCCTTCAATCGCTGGAGAAACCTCGTCCTTTGGCATTTCACGCAAGGGATTTCTTTTATCGCTTGGAACCGGCCTTTTGGTAATGCCTGCTTTAAGATTGAGCAGAAGCCTGGAGCAAAACTGGCATCATAAGATTATTCGTCCGCCAGGTTCTCTATCGGAGCAAGAATTTGTAAGGAGATGCATTAAATGCGGTCAGTGTATACGTGTATGTCCAACCAATGTCCTTCAACCCGGTGGAATTGAAGGAGGATTCGAAAATCTCTGGACTCCTGTACTTAATAATCGTATTGGATCAAGTGGATGCCAATACAATTGTGTCTCATGTGGACAGGTATGCCCCACTTCTGCGATTAGACCGATTACTTTGGATGAAAAGCATGGTAAGGGAAAATTTGTAAAAACAGGTTTCATCAGAATAGGTACTGCCTTTATTGACCGCGGAAGATGTCTTCCATGGGCAATGGATATACCCTGTATTGTATGTCAGGAAAACTGCCCTGTAAGCCCAAAGGCAATATATACTGACGAGATATATGCAACAATTCGTGGAGGGGTTATCACTGCAGAAAAAATAGGGAATCGGAGTATTGAGGTATTAAATGATGCAAATTTACCATCTAATATCGCTTCAGGGGATTACTATTGTTTAATAAGAGGGACAAAACGGAAAAAAATAATTGATAAAACAAAAAATAGAATTGTCTTATCTCAAAGCATAGAGCACAATCTGGTCAATGTAAATTTTGTTGAAATTCAGGTTCGACTTCAAAGGCCCTATATAGATATCCAACATTGCAATGGATGTGGTATTTGCGAGCATGAATGCCCGGTCAGCGGCAAGAGGGCAATAAGGGTTTCAGGTGTTGGTGAATCGAGAAGCAGAAAGAGGTCATTAATGCTTAAACAAAAAAATGAAGGAGATGCTAATGAAAAATCCAAGGAATGGCGTAAACCGTAGGGATTTTATTATAAATATCGGAGCTTTTGGTTTAGGTTCTACTTTTGCACTTGCTGGATGCAAGAAGGAACCTGAAATCGTTCTACAGGCATATCCAGATGAATCAAAAGGCAGTTACCCCCAGGTGCCGAAGCGAAGATTGGGCAAAACAGATGTGAAGGTTCCCTGTCTTTCACATGGCATAATGTATAACCTTATTGAGAACCAGATAGTAATTCATAATGCCCTTAAGTGGGGGATCAACTTTATTGATACTGCCCATGGTTACGCCGGGGGTAACAGCGAGCTTGGGGTGGGGAAATTTTTTACTAAGTATCCCGATAGGAGGGATGATATCTTTATAGTTAGCAAGGCTTCAGGGGCAAGTTCAATATCTGAAGTTGAAAACAGACTCCAGACGTCTCTAAAAAGAATGAATACAAAATATATCGATCTATATTATGGGATTCATGCTCTTAGTGATCCGGCGGACCTGACTGATGATCTGAAGAAGTGGGTTATTAGCGCAAAGAATAGAAAGCTGATTAGACACTTCGGAATAAGCACTCATAAGAACATGGCGAAATGCCTAATGGCTGTAGCAAAGTTGGATTGGATCGATGCTGTTATGACAAGCTATAATTTTCGGTTAATGCAAAACCCTGAAATGCAGGAAGCCATAGAGGCATGTCACAAGGCTGATATTGGGCTTATTGCAATGAAGATTATGGGACTAAAGATTAGTTCTGATGATGATAGAAAGCTCATTAATAAATTCAGGGTCAAGGGATACACTGACGGTCAGGCGAAGTTAAAGGTTGTGCTGGATGATAGTCGTATTGCTTCAGCCTGTGTTACTATGCCTAGCGTTGCGATGATAACCACGAATGCCTCTGCGGTTATTGATAAAAAGAGACTTAGTCGAAAAGACCGTGACATTTTAAAGGATTATGCAAAATCTTCCTGCGATCACTATTGTGCTGGATGTGCGGATATCTGTAGTGACGACTGGTCTGAGGCTGCGCCTTACATAAGCGATATAATGCGATATCTGATGTATTATAACAGCTATAATGAACAGGAAAAGGCCAAAATCCTTTTTTCGAAAATTCCAGCTCAAATTCGAAGAGGACTGATGAATAACAATTATTCTGAAGCTGAAGCGAAATGTCCACAAAAGATTCCCATTAAGTCGATGATTTCTGAAGCAGTGGAAAAGCTGGCATCATAATATCAGAATAACTCAGCCCTTAATGTCACATTCATGTATCATCACAGGTAATATATAGAAGGAGTATTATATACTGCACATATAACTAATCATAGAAAACACCATTTAATAAGGTAAAATGGATGTGATTTGCTGGATATTCAAGGGTGAAATAGGAAAAATGATATACTTAGAGTATTCTCTATATGGAAAACATATATTCTGTAATTGATAGTTATAGAAATATTTGGAATCGAGCTATTATTTTGTTGTTTAATGCTTTTTTTAATTGACTTACATTTTTTAATATTTACATTTTTTATAATACAAAATACACCTTTTCTTAATTGATACGATATAATTTTCTTCTATATTGCTAAAAATTTATATGGTTTTTCATAATGTTGGGATTATTTGATAATTTATAGGAATTGTAAGTATTGAGCCTTCAATTCCCCATACTGATCAATAAAGGGTTAATCAAATGAATATGAAATGTGATAATTGTGATTATGAGAGTGATATTGGTGAATTTAAATATTTTTGTACAGCAGGATGACCATCTACTGGATCGGGTGTAACCCGAGAGTGTCCCAAATGCGGGAATCTATGTACTCTGCTAAAGGCTGATGGATTAGAAGAAGAAGAGAATGAGATGATAGAACTCTCCCAGATATTAGCATCAATATCTAAATCTGATGATAGTGAGATGCTGGCAGAGGCTAAGAGGATAATTTCTAAACTGAGAGAATTAAACCTGAGATATAACAATCCGAGGTTAGATCTATTCTTAACAGAGCGTCAACGTGAATTATTCTACAGTTAGGGATTTTATCTTTTATCAGGGGTTTAATGTTAATTATTTTGTAAGAATACATATATAGATAAGAAATAACCCCTATTGTTTTTCAAGGGTGTGATAAGTATTTTATAATCTAGGTTATTTTGCAGACATGAGATTATTCAAAATAGTCAATCAAATTGAGTATTGAGGTTATAAATGTTTTTGATTTGACAGGATATAGCTGCTATGAGGTGATGTAAAAAAAGTCAAAGGAGCATCCTGTTATTTATATTATTCAAAATGAGGGAGGTGTGTAATATGAAATTGAGGTGTGATAAATGTGAGCATGAGGCCGATTATAGTGAATTCAAGTTTATTGCTCCTGCCGGGTGACCTGCTACATGCGCCAGTGAACTGCGCGAGTGCCCCCAGTGTGGTGCAAGGAATATACTAAATAAACCCGAAGCGATTGGAGAAGAAATAGAGGATATGATTGAACTCTCACGTAAACTATCAGCTATTACAAAAGAGGCTGACAGTGATACGCTAGCTGAAGCCAAGAAGATTATATCTGAACTTAGAAGAGCAAACATGAGACATAATAACCCTAAGTTAGAGGATTTCTTGACTGAACGTCAACGTGAGTTATTTTACAGTTAAATATCGTTATATCGAAATTGAACATCAGCACATAGTATTCATTCGATAATTATAATAATTAGGGGAGTATAAATATGCAAGGATTAGACTTATCAGCAAGTATTCCGAAGTCAGAGGAAAACTTTTTCTTGAATGAAAAAGAGATAAAGTCATTGGACCGAATTGATGTGCTTTCCAAAAAACATCCAGTTAATGTCTTAGTCACCGGAAGACAGGGATGTGGCAAATCTACTATGGTTAGACAGTTTGCAGCAAAAAATAATAGATGTTTAGCTACATTTCAAATTGGTATTCTATCTGAGCCAGGTCAATTATTTGGAGACCATAGATTAAAGGATGGAGAGACATATTACCAGCAATTTCTCTTTCCTCAGGCAATTCAGACTCCAGGTTGTGTGATTCATCTTGAGGAGATTAACCGTCCTGAGCATCCAAAGGCATTGAATATGTTATTTTCAATACTTTCAGATGATAGACAGGTATGGATAGATGAATTAGGATTGATCAAGGTTGCGGATGAGGTGGTATTTTTTGCAACCCTCAATGAGGGAGATGAATTTGTAGGCACTGAGATGCTGGATGCCGCGTTGAGGGATAGATTTTATAGTATGTATATGGATTATCTGCCATCAGATATTGAGTTAAAGGTATTAAGTTTGAAAACAGGTGTTGATGAAGCTGAGGCGCTTACTATTGTAAACATTGCTAATCAATTGAGAGGGAATACACAGGAGCCAATCATTGTTTCTATTCGACATACACTCATGATTGCCGAGCTTGTGGCAATAGGAGCTTCTGTCCAAGAGGCTTTTATTGATAGCCTACAGGTAAACAAGGATGTGATGGAATCCATATTGCTTTCTTTGCATTTGGAATTGAAAGCCAAAGGGAAAGAGGGCAATGGGGCATACTTATCCTATTGATTGCATCTAAGAACAGACTGTTCAATCATAAATCGTTTAGTTGAATAAGGAGAAGGCATTACTAATCCTGGATGTGATAATATTCAAGGAGGTTACAGAAATAACCTCTTGTTGAGGAAGGGATAGCAATTCCAATTCCCAATAGCATAAATACTATCAAACTTCTAAAATCATAGCATATCAGTTATTACAACCTAAGGCCAGAATAGTCTTTTGGCCTCCTTCATTAAATCGGATCTGAAATCAGGATGTGCTATTGAGATAAGCTCTTCAGCCCTTTCACGTAATGTTTTCCCCATAAGCCGAGCTATACCATTCTCTGTCACAATATAATCAGCATAGCATCTCGCTATGGTTACTACAGTTCCTGGATCGAATTGGGGGACAATACAGGATACTGTACCATTAATTGCTGAAGATCGCAGAACAGTAATCCCCCTTCCACCCTTAGAATAGAGTGCGCCTATGTGAGAGGGCGGTTGCCCTCCAGGACCATTGAGTGGTTCACTACCGAAAATGGTTTCAGCAGTGATCTGTCCAGTAAGATCAACTGAGATGCCATTCTGAATGGCTACCATATTGTCATTGGCAGCAACAATCGGGATTGATGTAACCCAATTGGTAGCGTAAATCTCAATCAAGGGATTTTCAGATGCATATTCCAACTCTTCAGGACTCATTCCATCTAGGGATGAGAAGATGGATTTATATTGGTTAAAGTTTTTATATTTTCCCGTGATCTGTCCTTCTTTGATCATTGTTCCAATCCCTCTTGCAGTCATCTCTCCATGATATCCCAGATCCTCCTTGCCATCAAAGGCCCCGAAGCGGTGCATATATGCACTTGGGGATCCCTGACCTATCTGAAAGGTATCGCCACTATTGATTAGCGTATTAACATAGCCCGCAATCGCCTCCGCCTCCTTTGGTGGAACTAATCCTATTGTATCGGCAAATGAATCTATTGTGGCAACATCAAACAGGCTGAATAATTCTAAAACCATAGGACGCATCTGAGGCAATATCTGCTTACCATACTCTTCAATCTTTCTCCTCTTTTCCTCAGGTTCAATATCTGCAATTGCATTGATTAAGTCCTCATCAGTGATAATCTCAGGGGTATGCTCAACAAAATAATCTATCTCAGAGATATGAATAGTAGTATCTCCATAAAACCATTGTATGTTATTATCCACCTCCGCAATTACCCTCTTCGCCTTTCTGATATAATCCTTCTTTATCCATAGATTTGGTCCAAGAGAACAGAAACCATGTTTATTAGGTGGTGAGAGTGTGACCAGATCCCAATCTATTATCTTATGCTCATTCGCCCTTTCAAAATCCTTTAAGGTGCAATCCCATGCCAAGGGAATGAATCCGGTTCGCTTTTCAGCAACAGAAGGACGACCGATGGGTGAGGTGAATCCAGTAATTTCGACCCTAAAGTGGTCTTCATGTCCAGGCTCAAGCCAGGGCGGCTCCTTTATTGGGCAAAAATGAAGAATCGATACATCCATCAGCTCATCCCTGCGAGCAAATATGGCATCCTTCATAATTTTTGGTTGATCTGTGGAGCCACCAGCAACCATCACCCTGTCTCCAGATTTGATAAGCTTGGCTGCCTCTTCTGCTGAGATCAGTTTGCTCCTGTACTCTTCTTTCCAATCCATTCTCTACCTCCAGTGTTTCTATCTGTTTATTCTTGTTTAGCCTTAAAAATATACGAACTATAGCCTATCCTGTTGAATTCTCACTAGCCAACCACTTGCTAATATCTATCTCAAGATCGAATTTGGCTTGAGGTAAGCGAGCAATCACTTTCCATTTGAAATCCTCATGCCTATCAACTGCCTCATTCTGAGGTAAAAATTCAAGTAAAATTGCAAGGGCTAATTGAGAAGAGCCTGATCCTCCATGCCCCCACATAAATCCAGTTGGGCAATAATTCCATACATCCATGCTCTTTTTAGGATCTAATATTTTCCCATTCAATTTAATTTCTTTTGTTACATAATCACTTTCAAGATGAATTTTCATATCCTCACCCTTATTTATAGCCTATGGGCTGTTTGTAATGTTTCAATTATTTTTGTTATAGTAAGATTATAGTATTACACTATTTGTCATTTCCAGGTTAAATATATTAACATCCTTTTTATAAAATGTTTCGCCGTATTTTGTGATTTTATTTTCCCATCGCCAAAATAGTTGCTTATCAACCTGACTTGTTGATACTAGTCGGCATGATTTGATAAAATATGCAGGCTTGCCTGTGCATTTAACATATTTATCATCCATATAAGGCACTTCTGAATTGAAGACAATTAAATATTCTTCTTCATATTTATCCACCATACCCTCTATTATTCCAGTAGTCCCTGTTGGGACAAGTGGAACATTACTATGAGTAATCTTTACAATATCACCCGGCATTGGTCTTGACTTGTCGTTAGTGTTGGACATAAATCCTCCATTTTCATATAATAATGGCTTATTCAGATTAATTTATTTTAGTGAGACCAAGGATATATATGCTTTTCTGTTCTAGTAAATTACACTAATTGTTCAGAGCGATGATTGAAATAAAACCCTCCCCAATATCATCGATTGAGAATACAATTTCTATATGTATATTTCTCATTAGAAAGAATAATAATTTTTTATATTCCTGAATAGAATTTCAAGAATTTTAAACTGAATTATGCAAAAAAAATGTTGCATAATCTTATATTACCAACAATATCATTAGGAATCTGATTATTAAATTTAATCAGCATATTGAGAATTCAAAGGTCTATATTTATAATGAAAAATTTTAAAGCATACTTGACAGATCTGTCCCTCATGATCATAAAAAGTATATATAAACACTCATTGTAAGTGTTGAGATATCCGTTTTTTGACAGGATAATTACCCTAGGCATTTTAGTCTTTGAATTTTTAATCTTTTGAAGTGATGATGATTATATTTATCAGGAGGTAACTATGCCTAACATGCCTAAAGTTGTAAAACCTGATGAGTTAAGTAATTATATCGGTACAGAGTTAGGTATTTCCGATTGGTTTGAAATCGATCAAGATCGTATCAACTCCTTTGCTAATTGTTCTAATGATCATCAGTGGATTCATGTTGATGAGCAAAAGGCCAAAGATGGTCCATTTGGAGCTACTATTGCCCATGGTTATCTTACCCTTTCATTGATATCCGGTTTAAGCGGCGCTATAATGATAGTTCCTGAAGGCATAAAGATGGGAATCAATTATGGGCTTAATAGGGTGAGGTTTTTAGAGCCGGTAAAGGTTGGTTCAAAAATTCGCAATAAGAGGGTACTCAAGGATGTGACGGACAAGGGAGATGGCAGATTTCTCATGACTATTGAAAATACTATGGAAATAGAAGGAATTGAGAAACCGGCATTAATAGCAGAAACCCTTTCTCTTCTCATTACCTAGATGCTATACAGGATCATCTATCAAGCATGTCAGTATGTTAATCAAATCCTAAAGTTAAGCTTGAGGTTCAACGATAACCTTAATTGATTTATGCTTAATAGGATCAGCTACGGCCTGAAATCCTTTACAGGTATCAGCAAGTCTGATTCGATGGGTAATGAGTTTGCCAACTGAAATGTTTCCAGATTTTATTAATGCTAGGGCAAGACTGCAGTCAGCTGGACTCCCTGCATAGCTACTGGTTAGGGTTACCTCAGTTCTCCAGAATAATTCATTTACCGTATTTGGTATTGTAGCACCTTCAGGAGCTGACGCAAAGAAGAGTATTGTGCCACCCTTTTCAACGGCTTTGGTAGCATAGGGTATAAATTCACCATGACAGATAATCACAATATCAGCCAGGCGTCCAGAATTGGTTTTGCGAAGCGATTCAATCATATTTTCATCTGCATATAAAACAAGATCAGCTCCCATCTCCTTTGCCTTTTCCAGGCGTTGTGGGATTGTATCAGCAGCTATAACTAATCCAGCACCCATTGCCCGTGCTAAGCTGATGTGCAGCAATCCTGAGATACCGCTTCCAATAATCAATACGCTCAGGCCTGGTTTAAACCTAGCATTCCTTTGCCCCCTTATTACACATGCTAGAGGTTCCATAAAAGAGGCATCCTCATAGGATACATTTTCAGGGATATGGAATGTTCCTCTATCAACATTCATAGCAGGGACTCTTACATATTCTGCGAAACCGCCCGGATCGAAGTGAGTTCCCTTTTGTAACGTCATACATGCTGTATGGTGATCATTAAGACAATAATGACATGTGTTACAGGGTACATGATGGGTGGAGGCTACCCGATCTCCTATTTTAAATTTTTCAACGCCATTGCCAATAGAGATCACTTCGCCAGCTACCTCATGTCCAAGGACTAGAGGAACCTTGTCACGACGGTACCACTCCATAACATCGCTGCCACAAATGCCGCTAGCTACCACCTGAATTAATAACTCATCATCCCTTATTTGAGGAATTGGCATCTCTTCCAAGCGCACATCTATGTTGCTATAGTACATCGCTACTTGCATGAATATCTTTTACCTACATTTGTAATGTTACTTACTAAAGCATAATATAATTATACATCACTATATAATGATTAATATACTTGAAAAAGCAAAACTGAAAGTCAACCAAATTTTCACTCAATTTTATTGACATTTGCATTCTCATGGCTGTAAATCGCTATAGCATTCAGGATGTGAAGGATTGCTATTAATTTTATTAAGATATTATTAATATATTTTAAATTAATGATAAAAATATATTGAATTTTAGTTGATATTATATAATTCCAGATATAGGGGTGAATACAGGGGTGTGAAAAAGAGTAGAATTGTGACATTGACAACGGATTTTGGATTAAGTGATCCCTTTGTAGGAATGATGAAGGGTGTTATTGCTAATATAAATCCATCCGTTAATATCATTGACATAACACATGAGATAGAGTCTCATCAAATATTTGAAGGGGCTTTTGTATTATTTCAATCATATAAATTCTTCCCTTCAGGCACAATTCATATTGCTGTAGTAGACCCGGGTGTTGGTGGGAATAGAAATAAACTGATAATTAAAACCAATAATTATACATTTGTTGTGCCAGATAATGGAATTGCTTCCTTTATAATTGACAAGGAGGATGTGGAAATCTTTGAAATTTATAATAGAAAATATTTTTTGCCTGAAGTTAGCAATACCTTTCATGGAAGGGATATATTCGCACCAGTGGGAGCATTTTTATCAAAAGGCATCAAGCCAGAGAGTATAGGGGAAAAAACAGATAAATTTAATACCATCAGCATGCCAAGGGTTGAGATCGACAAAAAGAGAGGGATAGCAACTGTAATTTATATTGATAAATTTGGAAATCTAATAACAAATATAAAAAATGATTTATTGGACAATATTAAAGCCATTTATGTTAATAAAGGGATTATTAATAGAGTAAGCATTGCTTATGAAGACGGATCCCCTGGTGAATTATTAACTATTCCAGGAAGTTTGAATTTTGTTGAGATATCAATGAATCAGGATAATACAGCAAAAAAAATGAAGGTTAAGAGTGGTGATAGAATATACTTTGATTTAAAGTAAACGATCAAGTCACTTCTATGATTAAATTCTTTCCGTATTTGAAATTGATTTTTAATTACGATATTTATATAAAGTAATTTTAATAGGAGCAGTAATAATGACAGATAGGATGAAAATCTTCTCTGGTAGCTCGAACCAAGAACTTTCGCAAAGGATTGCTGAATATCTTGGAATAAAACTATCGAATATTGAATTGAGACGATTTAGCGATGGTGAGATATCTGTAAAAATAATGGAAAATGTTCGTGAAGTGGATGTTTTTATTATTCAATCAACATGTTATCCTGGCAATGATCATATAATTGAACTACTTCTTATGATTGATGCTGCTTATAGGGCTTCTGCTCGACGTATTACTGCAGTAATACCATACTTTGCTTACGCTCGTCAGGATAGAAAAGTTGAACCCAGGGTTCCAATCTCTTCTAAGGTTATATCGAACATAATACAAACAACCGGAGCTAACCGGGTGCTCACTATGGATTTGCATGCTGATCAGATTCAGGGTTTTTTTGATATCCCTGTTGACAACCTTTTTGGTTCAGCGATTGCCATTGATTATTTTAAAGAAATGAATGATGATGAAAAGGTGGTAGTATCTCCCGATGCTGGTGGTGTTGACAGGGCTCGCTTTTTTGCAAAGCGTTTGAAGGCTGGTTTAGCGATTATTGATAAGCGGAGGGAACAGGCAAATGTCTCTGAAGTTATGCATGTAATAGGTGATGTTGATGGAAAGAGTTGTATACTGGTTGACGACATGATTGATACAGGCGGATCCATATCTGGTGCAGCACGGGCTTTAAAGGATAATGGTGCAAATCGAGTCTACTGCTACGCAACACATGGCATCCTCTCTGGAAAAGCATATGAAAAACTAAGGGAAGCCCCCTTTGAGGAGATTGTTCTAACAGATACAATACCAGTTGATAAAATAAAACAATTATCCAATATGCATATACTTTCAGTTTCCAAGTTATTTGGGGAGGCAATACGTAGAATTCACAATGGAGAATCAGTGAGTTCTCTATTTGTTCAATAATTTCTTGTCATCGGAAAGAGCAATGAGAGTAAATGGTGTTCATTATAGAACCATATGGATGGAGGATTCAACCATCCATATGATAAATCAACCGCTCCTACCGCACCGATTTGAGATTATTGAGGTAAATAACCTGGAGGCTTTAAAAGACGCTATAAACAACATGACAATCCGCGGCGCGGGCGCAATTGGCGCTGCAGGCGCTTATGGTATAGCTCAGAGTGCGCTTAAGTCAAGCGATGAGGATCTATTTGAATGCATTGAGATGGCTGCTAATGAGTTAAGAAATACTAGACCTACTGCTCAAAACCTTTTTACAGCTATAGATATGATGTTAGATGAGGTGAGAGGGGAAGAGTATCCCCGGAAGGCGCGAATGAAATCCGTTGAGGCGGCAAAGAGGTATGCTGAAATGGATGCTTTGGCTTGCAAAAGAATAGGGGAATATGGAGCAACCCTATTAAAGGACGGCGTAAGAATATCCACTCATTGCAATGCCGGATGGCTTGCCTTTGTTGACTGGGGGACTGCTCTATCTCCAATATATTATGCAGCAAAGGAAGAGGGAAAAAGGGTTTTCGTATATGTGGATGAGACCAGACCAAGGTGCCAGGGATCGAGGTTAACCGCATGGGAACTTAAACATGAGGATATCCCACATACTATTATCGTTGATAATGTTGCAGGCGCCTTGATGTGGCAAGGGGAAATCGATATAGTTATTGTAGGGGCAGATAGGATAGCTAAAAATGGAGATATTGCCAATAAGATTGGCACATATTCTTCCGCTGTGGTTGCGAAGGAGAATGGCATCCCCTTTTATGTCGCAGCCCCAGTATCAACAATAGATCCAAATTGTCCTTCCGGGAAATCTATCCCAATTGAAGAGAGGGATGAGAGTGAGACTTTGTATATGTTTGGGAATGACGAGGGAGGGAATATTTCCAGGATAAAAATATCACCTGATGGGTGCAGCGCTCTCAATATTGCATTTGATATAACTCCTGCTGAGTATATTTCAGGTATAATCACTGAACGGGGCATATTCCCAGCAAGTGAGAGGGGATTAGCAAAGATATTAAAGGAAATCGACTAATGATGAGCAAAAGAGATAGAATAATTATTGGTAGTGATCATGGTGGATTTAAACTTAAAGAGGTTATTATCGAACATCTTAAGGGAATAGGATGCAGCGTTGATGATTTGGGTTGTTATTCCTCTGAATCCTGTGATTATCCTAAAATTGGGAGTGAGGTTGCGAGGAGGGTGGGTGAGGAAAATATAAGGGGAATTCTAATATGTGGAACTGGTTTGGGTATGAGCATTGTAGCAAACAGGATACCTGGGATTCGGGCGGCTCTTTGTCATGATGCATACACTGCTGAGATGTCCAGAAGACATAATGATTCTAATATCCTAGTACTTGGAGGGAGGGTTACGGGTGAAAGTGTTGCCATTAATATTGTAGACACATGGATCAACACGGAGTTTGAGGGTGGTCGTCATCAGAGGAGATTGGATATGATTGAAAAGAATAACAAATACTAGGGGGCAAGATGAAGTTCTTTATTGATACTGCAAATGTGAAAGAGATACGAGAAGTAAATAAATTAGGAATATTAGATGGAGTTACCACTAATCCTACTCTAGTAGCCAAAGAGGGGAGAGATTTTAAAGATAATATTCGAGAGATAAGTGAAATAGTTGATGGCCCTATAAGTGCTGAAGCCGTCAGCCTGGAAAGTGATGGCATGATAAATGAGGCGCGAGAGCTTTCCAAAATCCATAAGAATGTTGTAATAAAGATCCCCATGACACAGGAAGGGCTTAAAGCTGTAAATGCATTGTCCAATGAAGGTATTAGGACAAATGTTACGCTCATCTTTACACCTTGTCAGGCTATTCTCGCAGCTAAGGCAGGGGCAAGCTTCGTTAGCCCATTCGTTGGTCGGCTTGATGACATTGGAGAATATGGGATGGGCATTGTTGAAGAGATAGTTGACATATATAATAACTATTCCTTTCAAACTGAACTAATAGTCGCCAGTGTCAGGAATCCTCATCATGTAAAATTAGCAGCGTTAATGGGCGCTCACATAGCAACAATACCATACAAGGTTATCATAGCTATGTTTAAGCATAATCTCACTGATATTGGCATTGAACGATTCCTAAGGGATTGGGAAGGGATTCCGAAAGAGTTCACACAAGTAGTATGATTTATTCCCACGTTGATGGATTTGAAGTATTTAATGATTTCAACATTGAGCTTTTCTTTTCCTTGGATAAAAACCACTTCATAGCAGTATCGAGCGACTGCATCATCTTTGACTTATCATTTGGAAGAATTCCATCAATGTCTCCCATATAATAATTCATTGCAAAATCATTCCCAATGAGTTGCGAAGTTACGTCGAGTCTCTCTATGAGTTCTTGCACCTCCTTGATAAGGGAGACTATTGACTGAACTGTAAACTCGCCATCTTGGCTTTTTTTATAGAGTGGTGAGTTTTGAGCCATCATTAGGTTAAGGGTTCTTAGCCGAATAAAATGGGGATTTATCTCATTTAATACCCTTGCGCTTCCAAGAACATGCTGTTCCCATCTTTCTGATCCTCCCAGTCCAATCATCACATACTCTGAAAGCTCAAATCCAGCCTTCAAGGCCTTCTTGCCGGCAATGATCATCTCTTCAGATGTTGCTCCCTTGTTTATATATCTGAGCAGTTCATCATCTCCGGTCTCAAGTCCAACATGAAGGCGTGTTAAACCTGCCCTTCTAAGAATTTTAAGCTCTTCTAAATGTTTTTTGAATAGAGTCTTTGCCCTGGCATAAATGGTTACTCTTTCCAAATAGGGATAGATCTCATAAAGGAATGATGTGACTTCTGCAAGATCCTTTGTTTTCATTATTAGGCTGTCCGAATCGCCAATAAAGATATTCTTTACAACCCCCTCATCAAGCCATGAAATACCATTATACCTGGCTATGTATCTAATATGATCATCTCGTCCACTCTTTCTTGCGAAATCAATGATCTCATCGGTTAATAATTTTGCTGATTCTATATCCTTTTTTATCTCCTCAACTGTTCTAATCTCCAACTTAGTACCCATGTACATATTGCAGAATTCACATCTTCTCCAAGGGCAGTTCCGTGTTGCCCTTAGAAGGAGACTGTTGCATTCACTAGGAGGTCTAAAGGGAGGAATCTCATAGTTGATCATGTTTCATTCACTTTTGAATATTCTTCTCTCTATATATATGTCTTATAATCATTGAACTATATCTAAAACCTTTCCTCAGGTATCGATACTAATCAGACAACAACTAACGATAGGAGCCATTACTGAAAAGCAGGATTCTATGAAACAGATTTAGGAAAGACCTTATCTTAGGTAGATTTAATAGACCATAATAATCAAATGTCAAGAATTATAACGAATTTATGGATTACTGAAATATATAGCATACTATTAGGATACCTCCTGTTCGTTTTTGAATTTCAATAAATATTATTGCAAAATGCAACATGATTTATTATTTCAGGTCAATTCTCTATTAAAATCTTTTGATCTATTATGATATGAAATTACTCAATGCTATCCAAATTTTTTTCCCCCTTGATTATGCTTGTATTATTAAAAATAATCAGTATTCTTTCATGTAATCTCATATTTTGTAATCATTATTCCATTTTGGCATGTTTTTTGCCGATTAATAAGTCTGAGTATTGAAAAATTTTCAATCTATGCGAATAATGACAGCATTTTGCCTTAGTGATAGAGTTAATGAGAATCAAATTAATGTTAGGATTTGTCAACTAAGAGCAATAGGCTAAAAGAAAAACATTATGCTATGCAAGTAGAAAGGTCGAATTATTTATGCTTAAGATGTTATTATTCAATAACAAGTATATATTTAATGTCTAAAGTAACAAAGGAGGTAAATGATGAGGATAGCAGTAACAGCACAGGACAATGGTTTTAATGCATATGTTGACCAAAGATTCGGGAGGGCAAAGTGTTTTGCAATTATTGATATTGAAAACCGTGAAATCAGAAATATTGATAATACGCAGAATCTCAATGCTAAGGAGGGTGCCGGTATTCAGGCAGCACAGACAATTGCTAATAATAATGCAAGCGTCCTTATAACAGGAAACATTGGCCCAAAGGCATATAGAACGCTGAATTCTGCTGGTATAGAAGTTTATATTGGAGCAAAGGGTACTGTGGAAAAGGCAGTTGAAAGCTATCTAAATGGACAATTAGAAAAAGCAAGTTCTGATCTTGTAGATGGTGGTTGGTAGTTTTCATAAGAAAACATTATACATAAGAAAAAGGTGAAAAAAATGCAGATGGGAGTAAACAAGACCCTCATAATACACAGGTAAAATTATTGGGTTTATTTCGATTTTATCCTTATTGTTTTGCAATAATCGCTTGTAATCGACTAAAATCAGTGTCAATATTATAGAATTCAACATATTACGATTATATTAGATATGTCAAATTATATAATATATCAAATCCGCGTGGAAGTATGCTAGAAAAAGTACCGGTTTACATCCTTTCTGGGGGCAAAAGTTCCCGTTTTGGAGAAGATAAAGCAAAAGTCATATATAATAATAATCCATTGATAGTACATATCGCACATTCAGTTGAAACTATTGCAAAAAAAATAACAGTTGTGGCAGATAAGGCTGACAAATACGATTATCTTGGATTAAGGACAATCGAAGATGAGATAAAGGATTTAGGCCCGATAAGCGGATTGCACAGAGCTATCTCAGATATGGAAGAAGAGGGATGGCTCTTTCTAACATCATGCGATCTTCTCGGTATTAGAGATGAATGGCTGAATATGCTTATATCTGCGCCTAGGGGTGAGTATCAAATAGTCGCCTTCCGTGGGGAATTTTGGGAGACCCTCTTTACTCTATACCATATATCAGTCTTCAATGCGGTTAATGATGTTATCTCCAAGGGGAAATATGCCCTATGGCGGATTTTCAACTATGTAGATTGCCTCGCCCTCTCATATCCGGATAATTGGAATGAATCCATGAATATCAATAGGCCTACTGATCTTAGAAAATTTGGCTCCCTGAAAAAGGTATAGGAAGGATGATTAAAAAATAATTGACATATAGGTGTTAATATTAGAAAAGTAAACAAAATATATCCAAGGTTTTTTTCACAGAATTCATTAATCCTTAAACATTTAACACCATGTGGTTAATGTAAATTATTTAAGCGCATCAGAATTTCAATAGATTACAAAAATGTAATTTACAGCCATAGAATTTCTAAAAAAATACAAGGAAGTTTTTTTTAGAAATTATCCGAACTAAGCTGCTAGAAGACCCATGGAAGGGTTTACTTATTGAAATTTACTAAAAATTGCGCCAAAATTCTATCTCAGCTAAATGAGAGATACTCATTTAGGGATTATTATTTGTATTGATATATCTCCGTCAACTGAATATCAAAGGTTAAAAGAGGAATCTAATCAACATAATAATCCATGACTGGGTTATCATATTATATAAATAAAAGTCATTAGATTGACGAATATGGGTTGATGGAGGAATATTTGGGAACACCAATAAGAAATAAAAGAATCAAAATATCTCCAAATAATACAATAAAATTTGAATATTCAAATAAAAATATAGTATATCACGATTACTATGAATATATGTCAGCCCCAATTGTGGTGTTTTCTACAGATTACCGCATTGAGTATATCAACAAATCCGCAGAAAATTTTTATTCCCTAGACCGAAATGAATATATTGGTAAAACGTGTTATCAATTAGAGTGTAAATCCACTGGAGTTGCTGGTGAATGCCCCATATCTGAGGTGTTACTAAAGGCAAATCCCATTGACATGAAGGTATCAAATCATCTTGGAATAGTGAATTGTCATATTCATGCCTTTCCATTAACGGATGGTGAGGGGAATATCCTATCAATTGTGGTTGAGGATTTTTCTAAAATAGCAACCGCTAACTCACAAGCCATAAAATTAGAATCGCGTTTTAGGAATACAGTAGAATTAGCGGCTGATGCAATTCTTGTAATTAATCAAGATTTTATTATCGAGTTTGCCAATTCTGCTGCTGTTACAATGATTGACGAATTGTATGCAGAGATAATAGGTGTAGATTTCAGGGAATTTTTCCATCATGAGGATGTAATTAATTTTCTTTATAAGGTTTATAATGGCGATGGTAGAAGCGATAGCCTCTGTTATTATTCCGAAAAAAGCGTACTTTTCGGCAAGAAAAATCTGCATCTTGTTGAGATGTGTGTAACGAAAACAGAAGAGGCTGAAGATCATAAAACGATGTATGTGTACCTTCGTAACATAACTGAGGAAAAAAAGCTGCAAAATGACCTCAAGCAGACGAATGAGTTCCTTTGGAATCTAATTGAAAGCTCTGTTGATGGCATTATCGCTGCAAATATGAAGGGGAATATTATTATATTTAATGATAGCGCTGAAAAACTTCTTGGTTATAAAAAGGAAGAGGCAATAAATAGCGTCCATATTACAAAGATATATCGTCCCGGTGTTGCAAAAGAGGTTATGAAGATGCTTAGAAGCGAGGAATATGGCGGGGTTGGCAAGATGGAGACAATCGAGTGGAAGGCAGTCAGCAAAGATGGAGAAGAAATTCCATGCAATTTATCAGCTGCACTAATATATGACAAGGACGCTAATGAGGTGGCCAGTGTTGGTATCTTCTCTGATTTGAGGGAGAGTAAACGGATGCAGAAAGAATTAGAGGAGACTCATCTAAAATTGGTGCAATCAGAAAAGATGTCAGCTCTAGGTAAACTTGCCGCGGGTATTGCTCATGAAATCAATAATCCCTTAGGCGGGATAATGATGTTTGCTAACATGATGCTCGAGGAATCGGATGATGTTGATGATAGGAAGGAGGATATTAAGCGAATCGTATCTGAAGCTGCAAGATGTAAGAATATTGTAAAGGGATTATTGGAATTTTCAAGACAGACTGATTATAAAATGACCTTGGTCGACATCAATCGGTTACTTCAGCAAGGCATGTCCCTTTTGGAAAATCAGGTTATTTTTCATAATATTAAGGTGGTTAAGGATTATGACATGAACCTGCCTCCTGTGAGATGTGATAGCGCAAGGATAAATCAGGTTTTTATCAATATTATACTGAATGCTGTAGATGCTATGGGTAAAAAGGGAACATTTACTCTGAGAACAAAATACCAGAAGGAGAGGGGGAGGGTTGATATAGAGTTTACTGATACTGGTCATGGAATACCGGAAGAAATAATACCAAAAATTTTCGACCCATTTTTCACAACAAAGGAGGTTGGTGAAGGAACGGGTTTAGGTCTCAGTGTATCATATGGGATAATCAAAGACCATGGAGGAATAATAGAAATTCGCAGCAGGGTTGGCATGGGGACTACATTTACAATTAAACTGCCTATAAATGAATAATCAATTTTAGTTAGGGGGGACAAAATGGGTCTTATCGATAGCCTTCAAAGCGGTAATTTTGTGATCATTGCAGAGATTGATCCGCCAAAGGGCACGGATACGTCATCGCTTCTTGAAACAGTCAATCACCTAAAAGGGAGAGTTGATGCCCTTCTTGTAACTGATATGCCGAGTGCAGTAATGAAGATGGGTTCTATTGCCACCGGCTCTTTTTTGAAAAATCAGGGTTTTGATATTATTGCAAATATTACATGTAGAGACAAAAATGTAATTGCACTACAATCAGATATACTCAGCGCATCCTTTATAGGAATTGAAAATATATATATTACAGATGGGGATGATATAACATTTGGTGATCATCCACATGCGAAAGCAGTTAACGAGGTTACCGCTGTTGAATTGATTTCTATTGTAGCAGGGATGAAAAATGGTGTAGATCATAATGATAATACTCTTGATGGAACGCCCAAATTAAATACTGGAGCATATTTAAACTTTAATACCTCAGAAAAAATTCTAATCGATAAAATTGAGCATCTGCGTAAACAGGATGTTACATTTTTTATCACTGATGCTGTTTTTGATCTTGAGGCATTTGGAGATTTTAGCAATAAAGTGAAGCATCTCAATATTCCCATTATTGCTAACATGATATTATTGAAATCTGCCGCGACTGCAAGATTTCTTAACAAGCATGTGAATGGTGTGGATGTTCCAGACAGCATAATTGAAAGGCTGACCTCTGCTGGAGATAAACAAAAGGAGAGTATGGCCATAACAGCAGAGCTTATAAATGGTCTTAAGAGTCTTTGTAATGGGGTAAATATTATGGCCATGGGTTGGGAGGCTAAGATCCCTTACTTTCTGGATGCTGCGAAGGTATAGATAATATTTCATATTTATATTTAAGGAGGATATCAAACATATATTAACCCACAAAGCTTTGCCAATGCTTAATGTTTCATATACTTTTCTGACTTTCAGGGTAGATGATTGATTGACAAAGAATAGTGGCCTACACAAGAACCGATCGAATTGTATTAACTTATAGTGTAAGCGACCTTTCTATAAAAATTTGGACAGCAATCGAATTGCATATTATATAGGAGATCCGCTTATGTTTTATACAATCAGTTTGTATGTATCATTGGTAATTTTTGGGCTTGGCTTGCTCTATAAATTATCAATATGGTTCACTCGAAAAATAGGCAAAGATGCCGAGGATATTACTGCTTCTAAAAGAATTGCCACTGCCTTTGCAGGCATTTTCACTACTCTTTTTAGCAGTAAATTCTTCACACTCCTAAAGGTATTTTTGCTTGACGTAATACTGCAGAGAAAACTCCTAAAACAAGACTTCCTGAAATGGTTAATGCATATATTTATTTATTTTGGTTTCCTGCTTCTCCTGTTTATGCATGCCATGGAAAAAATAATAACCTCAAATCTCTTTGATGACTACTATTCAACCCTCAACCCGTTTATGTTTTTAAGAGATCTCTTTGGTCTTTTGGTGATTTTGGGGATTTTGATCGCAGTCTATCGGAGGTTTATTCTCAAAGTGCCCCGCCTTTCGACAAACGGGATGGATGTGTACGCTATCATAATAATAATTATTATCATATTGTCAGGCGTTCTTCTCGAAGGAGTAAAGATAACATCATACTCCAGATACCAGGAGATGGTTGAGGAATACAGTTCAACAGACGCTAAAGATGATTTGCAAAGCCTGGAGTTGTACTGGATAAGAGAATTTTTAATTGTGCCACCTATAGAACCCAAGGAATTTGATGAAGCTACTCTCCGTTTTGGTCAAAAAATGCATGACGAGAATTGTTCTGAATGTCACTCAAATCCCAAATGGGCCTTTACTGGCTACATAACGGCTGGTATTATTAAACCCGTTGCTCATGAACTGGATAAGTCCAATATTAGAACCTTTTTACTATATATCCACTTTATTGCCGTCTTTATGGCTCTTGCATATCTTCCATTTAGCAAGATGTTTCATATTATCACAACTCCAATCAGCTTGTTAGTGAATTCTGTAATTAAAGAGGATGGAGAAAGCAATCCTGCCAACATTGCAACAAAGCAGGTCATGGAACTAGATGCATGTACTCATTGCAGCACATGCAGCCTTCGTTGTTCAGCATTAGCCGCATATCTAATGACGGGTAATTCAAATATACTACCATCAGAGAAAATAACCCATATCAAGGCGTTAATAAATGGTAGAAAAATGACAGAGGATGAGATGGTGAGCCTTCAAGAGGGTGTTTACATATGTACTAATTGTGATCGATGCACTGTTGTTTGTCCTTCAGGGATTGATCTCAAAAATCTCTGGTTTCAAGTAAAGGAACAACTAATACATAATGGACATCCCACATCGCTCGTTCTCTCCCCCTTTTCATTCAGTAGAGGACTAATGAGAGATAGAATAGATTTAGAGTATTATTCAAAGCCAATAGTTGCTTCAAAAGCAGATCTAACAACAAAACTTGAAGAGATTAAAAATGAAAAACCGGTCATCTCCCTTTCCAAGCTGGACAGAGACTTTCTAACAGAGCTTGATCTATCAATCGTTGCGGGCACATACACAAAATGCTTTAGCTGTAGTACATGCACTTCCTCATGCCCAGTAGTCAGTAATTATGAAGAACCATCAGATGTTTTGGGTTTACTGCCTCATCAAATTATTCATTCTGCCGCCCTGGGTCTCAAAGAGATTGCAATGGGATCAAAGATGCTGTGGGATTGCCTTACCTGTTATAAGTGTCAAGAGAACTGTCCACAAGGAGTCCGCGTTACAGAGGTGTTTTATAAACTAAAAAATATGTCGAAAAGGGGCGCCAATAGCCCTAATGTAGGTGTAGATAAAGCGAAATTAGCTTAGGATTACAATATAAATGAGGATAATATTATGAAATATGCGCTATTTCTCGGATGCACGATACCAGCAAGGTTAAAACAATATGAGACCTCAGCCAGGGCTGTCTTAGAAAATCTAAATATTGAGCTTATAGATATCCCTGATTTTAACTGCTGTGGTTATCCGATAAGAAATTTCGATAATGATTCATATCTTCTATCTTCAGCCAGAAATATTGCTATTGCTCAATCACAGGATTTGGACCTTCTAACTCTATGCAAATGCTGTTACGGAAGCCTCAAGAATGCAGAGCATACAATGAAAGAGGATCCAGATAAACGAGAAAAGATCAATGTCTATTTAAAATCTGAAGGGTTTGAATTCAAGGACGGTATTGAGATTAGACATATGCTTTCTGTTCTGTACCATGATGTTGGGATTGAATCTCTAAGGGAGAAGATAATAAAACCTTATAAGAATATTAACATAGCCACTCATTATGGCTGTCATGCCCTGAGACCCAGTGATATAGTTAATTTTGATGATCCTGTTAATCCATCACTCTTTGACCAACTTGTTGAAATAACCGGAGCAAATAGCATCAATTGGTCCAAGAGATTAGATTGCTGCGGCGCTCCTCTTCTAGGTGTAAATGATGAGCTATCAATGGATATTATGGAGGAGAAGTTGAGGAACGGAAAGGATAGCGGCGCTGATTATCTATGTGTAGCCTGTCCTTACTGTCATCTCCAATTTGATCATGGTCAAAGGATGATGATCTCAGATAGAGATTTATCCGAAAGTCTTTCATCTCTGCTATATACACAACTTCTCGGTCTCTCTATGGGAATAGAATCTGATTCATTACAAATTGAATCCAACGAATTTGATATTAGCGGTATTAGGAATTATTTATAACCTGTAATATTTACAAGAAAGTGATTACTTGTTTTTAAGGTTTATAGTTACTTTTAGATAAGCAGTTTATATACATAACTATATTGGAGAACAATCATGAATGAAACAATAGACAAAACAAATGGCTGTGTTGGCGCTGTCATGGTTGTTGGAGGGGGTATTGGAGGGATACAGGCATCGCTAGACCTTTCAAACTCAGGTTTTAAGGTTTATCTGGTTGAGGAAACAACCTCTATCGGTGGTAGGATGTCTCAACTCGACAAAACTTTTCCTACTAATGACTGCTCAATGTGCATAATATCGCCCAAGCTCGTGGAGGTAGGCAAAGATAGAAATATTGAAGTTATAACATATTCGAGTGTAGAGGAGGTTGAGGGGGAAGCCGGTAATTTTAGGGTTAAAATACTCGAAAGACCAAGATATATTGACCTGGAGAAGTGCACAGGCTGCGGAGAGTGCGCTAAAAACTGCCCTGTTGAGATGCCTAATGAGTTTAATGTCTTTTTAGATTATAGGAATGCAGTGTACAAGAGGTATCCACAGGCTATTCCCAATGCATTTGCTATCAATAAGAATGATAGAGCGCCTTGTGTTATGACCTGTCCAGCAAATACAAATGTTCAGGGTTATATCGCTTTGGTCGCAAAAGAAAAATTTGAGGAGGCCTATAATGTCATTATTGATCGCAATCCGCTTCCCTCAATTTGTGGAAGGGTCTGCCATCATCCATGTGAGGGTGAGTGTAATCGTGGTCAGATAGACGAACCGGTTGCTATCAATAATATTAAACGTTTTGTCGCTAATAGGGTTCGCGAGGACCGCAAGGCATCGGATATAAAGGTTGAAAGGGCTGAAATTGATTTGAATAGGTCTAAAACTGCTGTTATTGGCGGAGGCCCTTCCGGTCTAACATGCGCCCGTGATTTGATACAGGATGGATATCCTGTGACAATCTTTGAAGCTGAGGATAAACTGGGAGGCGCAATGCGCTATGGGATTCCTGATTACAGACTGCCTAAGGAATACCTTGATTGGGATATACAGAATATAATCGATCTTGGAATTGATGTTAAAACAGGTGAAAGACTGGGGAAGGATTTTACAATAGAGTCATTAAAGGATAAGGGTTATAAGGCAGTATATATTGGTGTAGGATTGCCCTGTGCTAGAAGGATTCCTTTTAAGGGATCTGATCAGAATGGCGTTATCTGGGGGATCGATTTTCTAAAAGAGGTAAACCTTGGCAAGAATCCGAGGATTGGGAAGGATGTAGTGGTTATTGGTGGGGGGAATGTGGCTATTGACGTTGCAATGACAGCAAAGCGACAGGGAGGAGAGAGGGTCGCTGTGGTCTCCCTTGAGAGCAGAGAAGAGATGCCGGCTCATGAATGGGAGATACTGGATGCTGTTGAGGAAGGAATTGAGTTGAATCCCTCTTGGGGGCCTGATGAAATACTCGGTGAGGATGGCAATGTTACAGGAATTCGTCTTAATGCCTGTACAAGGGTATTTGATAATGATGGCAAATTCAATCCCGAATTTGACTATAATCGAAAATCAGAAATCGAAACTGATACCATAATCATAGCAATAGGTCAGGCAGCTGATCTTGATTGGATAGGCGATAACTCACCTATTGAGAGACAGGGCGGGGGTATTAAAGCAGATGCTCTTACACTTGCTACGAATATAGAGGGTGTATTTGCTGGGGGCGATGTTGTATATGGACCAAAATCGGTTGTTGAGGCTATTGATCATGGACATAGGGCAGCAGAGAGTATAAAGCGTTATATTCAAGGAGAAGATATTGCCCAAGGACGTGAGATAGTTGAGAAAAAACCTGCTGAATTGCCTGATGAGAGACCATACTTAGTCATTCCTCGTCATTATGCTCAAAAGGCTGATATAAATAACCGATCCGGAAATTATAATGAGATTGAATATACATTCACACAGGAGATGGCAGTAGCAGAGGCTAAGCGTTGTCTGGACTGTGGCATTTGTTGTGAATGTCTGCAATGTTTAGCCGCATGCCAAGCTGATGCCATTAAGCACGATGATATTCCTCGGATACGGAATATCGACGTAGGTTCAATAATATTGATTCCCGGATTTGATCCCTTTGATGCTAGCATTAAAGGGAGGTATGGATATGGACGATTTGAGAATGTTGTGACCAGCCTGCAATTTGAAAGGATATTATCAGCATCCGGTCCATTTGAGGGCGAGGTGATGCGTCCATCTGACAATAGTCATCCACGAAAGGTCGCTTGGATTCAATGTGTCGGATCGCGTGACACGACATGCGATAATGATTATTGCTCCTCTGTCTGCTGTATGTATGCCACCAAGGAGGCCATCATAGCCAGGGAGCATGATAATAGAATTGAACCAACAATATTCTATATGGATATACGAGCCTTTGGCAAGGAATTTGACTCCTACTATGAGAGGGCAAGGGATGAACATGGTGTTAGGTTTATCAGAAGCATGGTGTCTGATCTGGAGGAGGATCCTGATAATGATAATATTATTATCAAATACATCAATGAAACCGGCAGCAGCATAAGGGAGGAGTTTGATCTCGTTGTTTTATCTATCGGGATGGTGCCATCACAGGGCGCTATCAACCTGAGTAAAAAGCTTGAAATTGATATTGATAGGTATGGATTTTGTGAAACATCAACCTTTGAACCATTGAACACATCAAGGGATGGGATCTATGTCTCAGGTGTTTTCCAGTCGCCAAAGGATATTCCTGAGACCGTGGCTCAATCCAGCGGCGCTGCGGCCTATGCAGAGTCTCTTCTCTTCTCTGCAAGGGGAGAGATGATTGAGGAGGTGGAATATCCCCCTGAACGAGATATAACTGGCGAAGATCCGCGGATTGGCGTGTTTGTATGCCATTGCGGGATAAATATCGGTGGTGTTGTAAACGTACCATCAATAAAAGAATACGCCCTAACGCTACCAGATGTGGTCTTTGCGGATGAAAATTTATACACATGCTCACAGGATACTCAGCAGAAGATAAGGGATGCAATAATCGATAATAATTTAAACAGGGTTATTGTGGCCTCCTGCTCCCCTAGAACACACGAGCCCCTCTTTCAGTCCACCATAAGGGAGGCTGGACTGAATAGATATCTCTTTGAGATGGCCAATATCAGGGATCAGTGTTCTTGGGTTCATCAGCAAGAGAAGGAAAGGGCGACTGAGAAGGCAAGGGACCTAGTAAGAATGGCAGTAGCAAACGCTAGATTATTATCGCCTCTGCAGGAGCAGTTTCTCGATGTCACACATAAGGGATTAGTTATAGGGGGTGGCCTTGCTGGTATGCATGCTGCATTGAGATTAGCTGAACAGGGTTTTGATGTGACATTGGTTGAAAAGGAATCTGAGCTTGGGGGCAACCTGAAGGATATCTATTATACAATACATGGAGATGATGTTCAGGCATATCTCGATACATTGGTCAAAAGTGTTGAATCTCATGAGAGGATAATCGTTGTGAAAAATGCTGTTATAGATAATTTCGAGGGTTATAAGGGCAACTTTGTTACAAGTCTGCTTATTGGGCCTGCGATGCGCACAATGAGGGTTGAACACGGAATAACGATTGTGGCAACCGGAGCAGAGGAGTCTAAGCCAAAGGAGTATCTATATGGCGAGAATGATCGTGTCTTAACGCAGATGGAGTTTGAAAACAGGATAGTAAATAATAAAGACTCTATCAAGGATAGCAAAGAATTTGTAATGATTCAATGTGTGGGATCGAGGAATGAAGAGCGTCCCTATTGCAGCAGAGTCTGCTGTTCTGTTGCCATTAAGAATGCATTAAAGATCAAGGGGATGAATCCTGACGCGAGGGTATACATATTATACAGGGATATTCGAACATACGGGCTCTTAGAGGAATACTATACAAAAGCAAGAGAGATGGGGGTTATCTTTATAAGATATGATTTGGATAATATGCCTGAGGTAACTGATGCCCATGGAACACTTAGCGTATCTGTCAATGATCCAGTGTTGGGGTTAAGAATTGAAATTAATCCTGATATATTGATATTAAGCAGTGCTACCATACCAAGAGAAAATGAAGAATTATCAACAATGTTGAAGATAGACCGAACAAGAGATGATTTTTATCTTGAGGCGCATATGAAACTTCGTCCTGTTGACTTTGCTAATGATGGGATCTATATGTGCGGAATGGCTCATAATCCTAAATTGATTGATGAAACTATATCACAGGCTGCGGCAGCAGCGGCTCGCGCCGCGATCGTCTTATCAAAGGATAAGCTACAGGCTGATGCTGTAATAGCGCAGGTTAATCCTGAGTTATGCGCAGCCTGTCTCACATGTGTTAGAGTCTGCTCAAATAAGGTTCCTTTTATCAACAATGATGGTGTTGCAGAGATAAATCCAGCGCTATGTCGTGGATGCGGATCATGCGCAAGTGATTGTCCAGGCAAGGCTATTGAACTCCAGCATTTTAGAGATGCACAGTTAATTGCAAAATGCGAAGAATCCATAGAATATATTAAAGAAATTCAAGAAGTAAAGGAGGTAGCTTATGGATGAGTTCGAACCTATTATTCTGGCTTTCTGTTGTAGTTTTTGAGGGTATTCAGCAGCGGACCTGGCAGGTTCAATGAGAGCACAATATTCTACCAATATTAGAATTATAAGGGTACCATGCACAGGCAAGGTAGATGTTATTCATATATTAAAGGCTTTTGAGTCTGGTGTGGATGGGGTTTATGTGGTTGGATGTGAAGAGGGAAATTGCAACTTTCAAACAGGAAATTTACGAGCAAGAAGAAGGGTAGAGAGAGTTAAGAGGATATTAGAGGATATAGGTATTGAGAGTGGAAGGGTTGAGATGAAAAATTTAGGCGCTGGAGATGGTCCAAAATTTGTCGCTTATGCAAAGGAGATGGTTGATAAGATTAGAGAAATCGGTCCAAGTCCAATAAGACCCAAAGAGGTAAAGGCTAATAAAGCTAACCTAGATGAGATGTCTATATAGAAATATTTTCATTTCAGGAGTACAATCGATAGGGAGGAATAAAATGATAATTGGTGAAAGTAAGCCATTAGATGAAATCCTTAACACTATATCCGACAAAAAAAAAATATTACTAGTCGGATGCAGGGGATGTGTTACCGTCTGTTCAGCTGGTGGCCAGAAGGAGGTGGAAATTCTTTCTTCTTCAATTAATATTGCAAGAGAGAAGGAGGGTAATCCGATAGAGATCAAGGAAGTCACACTTGAAAGGCAGTGTGATCCCGAATATTTGGAGGAACTCCGTGGTTATATTGATGATTATGAGGCTGTATTATCTATGGCCTGTGGAGCTGGAGTACAGTTTCTTGCAGAAAAATACAGGAGGATACACGTTAGCCCAGCAATAAATACTAATTTTATTGGCGTCACAGAGGAGCAGGGGGTATGGACTGAGAGATGTCAGGCATGCGGAAATTGTGTATTGGATACGACAGGAGGCATATGCCCAATAACCCGATGCTCTAAAAGCCTGTTAAATGGTCCCTGCGGAGGCTCGAGTGATGGGAAGTGTGAGATTGATTCAGAGGTGGATTGTGGTTGGCAGCTTATTTACGATAGATTAAAGGAGTTGGATGCTCTGGATTTGTTTGAAGAGGTTATCCCAATAAAGGATTGGTCCGTAAGCCGTGACGGTGGGCCGAGAAGGATTGTAAGGGAGGATCTAAAGGTATGAAAACCCAGAGCAAATTGCAGAGCTTATTAGATAGGGGTGAATTTGTTATAACCTCTGAATGCGGACCACCAAGAGGAGTGAACACTGAAGTAATAAAGAAGAAGGGTGAGATGCTCAGGGATGCGGTTGATGCAGTCAATATCACTGATAATCAGACATCAGTTGTGAGGCTTTCAAGTATCTCTGCTAGCATTCTTTTAAAGCAGATGGGGTTAGAGCCGATTATGCAGATGGTGACGCGTGATAGAAATCGAATTGCTATACAGAGTGATATTCTTGGAGCATCGGCTCATGGAATAAATAACATCCTCTGTCTGTCAGGTGATCATCAGCATTTTGGAGATCACTCCACAGCAAAAAATGTCTATGATCTTGATTCAGTACAGCTTATTCAGACTGTAAAACATTTAAGGGATGAAGGTAAATTCATTGGGGGTGATGAGCTGGATGGAACTCCATCTATGTTTATTGGCGCAGCTGCAAATCCCTTTGCAGATCCATTTGAGATAAGAGTTCCAAGACTTGCTAAAAAGATAGCAGCGGGTGTTGAGTTTATTCAAACTCAGTGTATCTATAATCTGGAAAAATTTGAAAAATGGATGAATGGGGTTAGAGAGAGGGGACTGCATAAAAAGGTTCATATACTTGCGGGCGTGACACCTTTTAAATCTGTAGGTATGGCAAAATATATGAAAAATAAAGTTCCGGGAATGGATGTTCCTGATCATATGATCGAAAGATTAAAAGGTGTAGAGAAAGAGAAACAGGCTGAAGAAGGAATAGCAATATGTATTGAAACAATTGAGAAATTGAAAAATATCGAAGGTGTCAGCGGAATTCATTTGATGGCAATTGAATGGGAGCAGAGGGTTCCAGAAATTGTTGAGAAATCTGGTCTTTTGCCGCGGCCCAAAGCCTAATTTTTATTTACAATTTACAATATTTAGGAGGAGATACAATGGCTGATAAAAAAAAGGTTTTGCTTGTCGATGACGATCCTGATTTTGTTGAAGCAACAAGATTAATAATTGAAAAGGGCGGATATGATGTACAAGTCGCATATGATGGCAATGAGGGATATGAAAAGGTAAAAGCATATAGGCCGGATGTTATGGTGCTTGATGTAATGATGCCTCATAAGGATGGTTATACCTTATGCTCTGAGTTGAAGTCCGATCCTGAGTATAATGAAATACCTATTTTACTATTAACTGCAGTTGCTTCGCATATATCAGAAACTAAATATACACCCAGGATGGGGATGGAGACTGAAGCTGAGGATTATTTGGATAAGCCAGCGGAGCCCAAGGAAATATTAGAGAGGGTACGAAAGCTTTTAGGATAAAAGATGAAGAATAATAATTAAAATAAAATATAATTGATATCTCTCCAACCTTAGGTTGAAGAGATATCTTTTTAAATATTAATGGCAGAAAAGTAGTATAAAGATTATATAATAATATTTCCAATGAGTAATATATTAGTTAATGGATTAAATGAGAAGCCACAGAATATGATAAAAAAAGCCAGAATATTAGTGGTTGATGATGAGGCTGTTATTAGAGAGGGTTGCGTAAAAATTCTATCCAAAGAGGGGTGGAGTGTAGAGGCAGTTGAAAATGGTATGGATGGAATTGAATTAATCAAAAGTAAGGAATTTGATATACTACTCCTTGATCTAATGATGCCTGGCATGAATGGCTTAGAGGTAATCCATGAAGTGAACAGAATAGCCCAGCATATAGATATTATCGTAATAACAGGGTATGCTACAGTAGAAACCGCAGTAGAGGCGATGAAAGAGGGGGCATATGATTATATATCTAAACCATTTACCCCTGATCAGCTCAGAGTGGTAATTAGAAGGACCCTTGAGAAAAAGGCTCTCCTTTTAGAGGCTGAGTTTTTAAGAAGGGAACAGGAAAAGGGACTACAGGCAATTTCTCATGAAAAGAGCAAAATAAAGACAATCCTAAACTGCATGCCCAATGGCGTCCTTGTTCTTGATAATGAGAAAAGGCTCATTCTTTACAATCCAATTGCCGGTAAGCTTCTGAATATTCGAGAAGAGGATTCAATTGGAAAATTGATTGATGAATGTGTGTACTGCAAGGATCTTTCTGACATGATCTCTGAGGTATTAAACAGAGATTATATTGAAAATACATATATCTCAGGAGAGATATCGGCTGATAATCCCTTATCGCTTATGGCACATAATGCGCCCATTGTAATGGAAGATGGCGAAGTATTGGGAGTGGTAGTCATTGTACAGGATATCAGCGAACAGAAGGCTATTGATAAGATGAAGGCTGATTTTATCGCCAAGGTAACACATGAACTAAAGGCTCCAGTGGCTACTATGAATCAGTTGCTTATGGCAATTGAAGCAGGAGTGGTTGGAGAGCTTGAAGGAAAACAACTGGAGTTAATTGAAAGGGCAAAATTGAGGGGAGAAGGACTCCTAGAACTCATCTCAGATCTTCTGGACATATCCAAGATTGAATCGGGTTTATCAATTCAAAGAATGATTCCCCTAAACATAAGAGAGATAATGGAGGATGTGGTGGATCTCCTTAAACCCCAGGCAGATAAGAAGGGAATTTCATTGAATCTGCATATTGATGACAACTTGCCCTTGATCAATGCTGATAAGGATGGCATGAGGGAAGTTTTTACTAATCTTATTAGCAATGGAATAAAATATACTAATGATGGAGGAAAAATTGAGATTGATGGCAGTATGGATAAGGATTACTTTATATTTTCTATTTCAGATAACGGAATAGGCATTAGTAAACAGAATCTTCCATTTATCTTTGAAAGATTCTTCCGCGTTAAAAACAGCAAGACTCGCCATATAGTTGGAACCGGTCTGGGGCTTCCAATTGTGAAAGACATAATCGATGCTCACTTGGGCTCAATAGAGGTTAAGAGCGATGAAGGGAAGGGCAGCACATTTAAGGTGTTATTACCGATGAAGATTGAATAACCGAGTTAAGTGATCTGGAAGAGTATCATTATTGTTGATGATAGCATCAAATATTGTTTAACCTACCACCTAAACAACATCCAAAATCAATATCACCGAATTCTAAATTTTTATATCGGAAGGCGCTAGCAACAGAATTGTTGCCTCTCCAGAAATTAATACTATTTAAATAAAAACTTTAGATTGAAGATCACATCCTGAAAAAATAAGGGGGTGTTTATAGAAAAAGAATTTACAATTCAATAAATGAATTACATAATAATTCATCAAAAATTTATAACCAGATACAATATAGTATATTTAGAATATCCTCGGTATACTAATAGTATATCCTGATGAAATTTAGAAGTGTGGATAAGATGTTATTAGGGGATGCCATCAAATTAAAGATATTAAGTGATTGGAGGAGAGATGAGGACAATATTGATCTTTTCTGTTTTAATAATATTAATACTTATTAGCTATGGATGCAGGACTGTCCCTAAAAAGACAGGCTGTATGAGGGGTAATTGCACAAGCGGCATAGGAACATATATATGGGATGATGGCTCAAAATATACAGGTGGATTCAAGAACAATAAAATGCATGGGCAAGGGACATTCCTATATCCTGATGGCACAAAATATATTGGTGAATTTATCAAAGGGGAAAAGCATGGTAATGGAGAATACACTTGGCCTAGTGGTAAAAGATATACCGGTCAATTTATTAACAACAAAATGCAAGGTAAAGGAACAATCAATTATCCTGATGGCACAAAATATAAGGGAGATTTCAAGAATGGTTTAGCCGAGGGCCAAGGTGTATTCTCATGGCCCAATGGATCAGAATATACTGGTGAATTTAAAAACAATAAAATGCATGGGCATGGGACAATAACCTACCCTGATGGAAAGACATTAACAGGTGAGTATGTCAATGGTGTACTAATTGGACAGTAGCAAAATATCTTCACATTCTCGCAATTTTTTCAAATCCCTTGAATATTCATTTTTTCTATGCTAATAATCCAGGTAAATATATTTACGAGGACAATATGGTGAAAGTACTAAGTGGAGGTCTCAAAGAGGTTAATGGATTTAGCTTTTCAGCTATTGAATGCGGAATACGATATAAAGGGAGGCTGGATTTTGCCATGATATTCTCACAGAATCCCTGTAATGCATCCGGTCTATTTACAACGAACAGATTGCCTTCTTCTGCTGTAAGTATATGCAGAGAGAGGATAGATAATCCCATTCATGGGATCCTTATCAATTCAACAAATGCAAATGCATGTACTGGGGATGAGGGATATCACAATTCTATAACACTTACTCAAGAAGTGGCAAGACAAATGGATGTTGATAGCAATTCTATACTTATGGCATCAACCGGGATCATCGGCGTTCAGCTACCATTAGAACAGATGAAGAACGCTATTCCATCTCTCATAGGTAATTTGGATAGAGAGAATGCCGATTTAATACCCAGTGCTATAATGACTACTGATACATCGCCTAAGGAGATTGCTGTATCCTTTTCTAGTTCCTTAGGAGAATATAGGATAGCAGGTACAGCTAAGGGATCTGGAATGATTGCTCCAAATATGGCTACCCTACTAGCCTTTATACTTACAGATTTTCCAATTGAAAAAAATATGTTAAAAAGAATATTCACCAGATCTATAATGAAAAGCCTAAATTCGATTACAATTGATGGTGACATGTCTACAAGCGATACAGCAATAATCTTATCGCCTATATCCAAGAAATATATAACACTGGAAAATGATCTCCAAAATTTTGAAGATGCGCTTATGCATTTACTCGATAGACTTTCAGAGATGATTGTTAGGGATGGCGAAGGCGCAACAAAACTATTGAGAATCAGCGTTAATGGCGCAATGGATGAAGATGATGCAAAGAAGGCTGCTAGGTCAATCTCTGAATCATTACTGGTTAAAACAGCTTTATTTGGGCAGGATCCTAATTGGGGAAGAATAGCCTGTGCTGTGGGCTATTCGGGTGCCCAGGTTGATGAGAATAGGCTCTCTATTTATTTTGAAAAAATCCCATTGCTCCTAAGGGGTAAACCAGCTGACTATGATCCTAATTACCTTGAAGATGTCCTATCAAGAAGGGAGATCACAATTAATATTGATCTTGGAATGGGAAATGCTCAGGCCAAATATTTAACAACTGACCTATCCTATGATTATATAAAGATTAATTCTGAATATTCGACATAAATATACAGAATGATTGAATTCTATTATTTAATATTATTTCTCAAATTTACCTCTAAATAAATGACCTGGCATTTTCCATGAGTGTGAAATATTTATTCTTGACTGATTTTATTTCTAAATGTAAAAATAGTCCAACCAGCATAAAATACCATTTCAAATTATTTGAATATACTCAATAATCCCAATAGAAAAGAAATCAGGGAATATTGTGGTTAATATTGATATAAATCATCCATAAATCTGAATTTATTTATATTAAAAGGATGTTATTTTTCGAAATTAACCTTGTTTTACCACATAGTATTTTTATGTAGGACTATTATATTTACACTGGGAGAAGTAATATGACTATGAAAGACTTTGTATTTACATCCGAATCCGTTTCCGAAGGCCATCCTGATAAGGTTTGTGATCAAATATCAGACGCTATTGTTGATGCTTATCTTTCAAAAGACCCAAAGTCACGCATTGCATGCGAGACCCTCGTTACTACTAATCTTATTATCGTTTCTGGAGAGGTGACATCAACAGCGCGTATAGATTGTGAATCTATTGCTAGAAAGGTTGTCTCTGACATAGGATATAATGATCCTGAACTGGGTTTTGATGCAAAGACTTGCGAGGTTAGGCTATATATCCACCCTCAATCTCCAGATATCTCCCAAGGCGTTACCTCAGGGGAGGGATTATTTAAAGAACAGGGAGCAGGGGATCAGGGAATGATGTTTGGATATTCATCAGATGAAACCGATGTATTGATGCCCATGCCAATCATTTATTCTCATCGACTCGTAAGGCGTTTAGCAGAGGTGCGGAGGGATAAGACTCTAGCATTCATACGCCCTGATTCAAAATCTCAGGTAACTGTACAATATGAGAATTTTAGACCTGTACATATTGATACTGTTGTTATTTCTACTCAACATTCCCCTGACGCTTCATATGAACAAATCAAAGATGGGGTTATTGAAGAGGTAATAAAAAAGGTAATTCCATCGAAATACATGAGCAATAATACTCAAATATATGTAAATCCAACTGGCAGGTTTGAGATTGGCGGCCCTAATGGGGACACAGGACTTACAGGGAGGAAGATTATTGTAGATACATATGGGGGCTGGGGTAGGCACGGCGGGGGGGCCTTTTCCGGAAAGGACCCATCTAAAGTAGATAGATCTGCAACCTACATGGCGAGATATATTGCGAAGAACATCATTGCAGCTAAGCTTGCTCAGAGGTGTGAGGTTCAATTAGCATATGCTATAGGTGTTGCTGAGCCTGTCTCAATAATGGTAGACACCTTTGGCACTGGTACGATTGAAGAAGAGAAGATATCGAAAAAAGTTAGAGAAGTATTCGGAGTAAAACCTACTGAGATAATTGAGGGATTAAATCTACTACGACCTATCTATCTTCAAACCGCATCTTACGGACACTTCGGTAGGGAAGAAGAGGATTTCACTTGGGAAAGGATTGATAAGGCCAATGAATTGAAATAATCACCTCCAGGAGCAAGTAGAATGGATAGAGAAGGACTGAAAAAAATCATTCGTGATATACCAGATTTTCCGAAAGAAGGGATAATATTTAAGGATATTACAACATTATTAAATGATGCTGCGGCGCTTCGAAGTTCAATCATCCTGTTAACAGAAGAATGCAAGAAATATTCTGTGAGTAAGGTTGTTGGTATTGAATCCAGGGGATTTATATTAGGAGTGCCAATTGCGCTTGAGCTTAATGCAGGCTTTGTCCCAATAAGAAAGCCAGGGAAACTCCCAGCTGATACAATTTCCGAGACCTACGACTTGGAATATGGAACCGATTCAATTGAAATGCACAGGGATGCAATTAACCCTGGCGAGAAGGTGATAATCATTGACGACCTATTAGCAACAGGGGGGACAGCTAAGGCAGCGAGCACATTGGTTGAGAAGATTGGTGGAGAGGTGGAGTTAATTATTTTTATGATTGAACTAACCTTTCTAAAGGGCAGGGAAAAATTAGGAGGGAGAAATCTTTTCTCCCTTATAGAATATTAGATAGTATTCACAATTATTGATTATGTTATTTTTATAAGGATGAGATAATAATCATCAATTGTATTATATAACATATTATCCGTTCAATAACTCATAATTTTAAATACATATTTACGATACAATCCTTACAAGCATTTGATATTCAGCCCATCTCTGTCCCTACAACTATTGTTAATTAACTTATAGTTTGTTCTTATCCAATTTGGTCCTAATCTTACCAATAATTATTAAGCTAATGAGTCAGAAGAGAAAAATTTATTTTCAATCAGTAAAACGCATCGTAATAAAGATTGGGAGTGGAGTTTTAACAGGGGATAAAGGATTAAATTTAGGGATTATCCGCTCAATTTCAATGCAAATATCCAACCTTATTGATAAGGGGATGGAAGTCATCCTAGTATCATCTGGTGCAATGTCTGCAGGGATTAGAAAAATTGGACTTGAATGCCGACCAGAGGATATCCCTAGGCGGCAGGCTGTTGCAGCTATTGGTCAGGCAGGTTTAATAATGGAATATGAAAAGGGATTTAGGAGATATCAAAAACAAGTAGCCCAGATTCTCCTCACAAGTGATGATCTTCATAACAGGAGAAGGTATCTAAATGCTCGAAATACTCTCTACACCCTCTTATCCTGGAAAGTGGTTCCTATAATAAATGAAAATGATACTGTTATGGTGGAAGAGATACAATTTGGAGATAATGATAATCTTGCTGCCATGATTACCCTACTTATGGATGCAGATTTATTAATAATATTGACTGACAAGGAGGGCCTTTACACTACAGACCCAGGTGAAAATAAGGATGCTGAATTAATTTCATTCATCCCTGAAATAAATAGCAATATTGAAAAGATCGCATTACACAACCCGGGAGTTTTAGGAACCGGTGGAATGCGAAGCAAGATAAGAGCAGCCAAAAAGGTCACATCTGTAGGAATACCCATGATCATCGCAAAGGGCGGGAGGAGAGATATTCTAAATAGTCTACTTATAGGAAAAGAATATGGTACCTTCTTTATCCCAAAAGAGAGGAAATTAGCGAGCCGTAAATGCTGGATAGCCTATACCCTTAAGCCAAGGGGTAATATTATTATTGATGATGGGGCTGCGAGTGCGATTCTGGAGAGGGGCAAAAGCCTGCTTCCCAGCGGAATTATCAGTATAAATGGAGAATTTGATGTGGGTGCGCCTGTCGAGTTTCGTAATACTCACAACGAGGCCCTGGGTATTGGCCTTGTCAACTACAGCTCTCGTGATATTAGTAAAATCAGGGGACTAAAATCAAAGGAGATCATCAATTGTTTAGGATACAAACCCTATGACGAGATTATTCATAGGGATAATCTCGTCATAACAGCTGAATGTGCAGATCCATGTACATAGTTTCCCAATAAAATATCTCAAGACTAATGTTATATGATTGGAATGTATGATATAGTATAATTGTGAGGTGAAGGATGTCCATTGAGAATACAATAATTGAGATTGCGAAAGCAGCAAAGGTCGCTTCCAGATATATGAATAGATGTTCGTCAAATAAAAAGAATGAAGTTCTTTATAAAATTGCGGATAAAATTGAGAAAAATTCCTCATTCATTAAAGACGAAAATAAAAAGGATATTGATTACGCGATTGATGAAGGACTTACTAAAGCGATGATTGATCGGCTTACAATTACAGATAAAACAATAAAATCCATGTCTGATGGATTGAGAGAGATAACGATGTTGGATGATCCTGTAGGTTCCATAAGCAAGACATGGCATCGACCCAATGGCCTTCAGGTATCGCGCATGCGCGTTCCCCTTGGTGTAATTGGCATCATTTATGAATCTAGACCAAATGTAACCATTGATGCCGCTGGCTTATGTATTAAAGCCGGGAATGCGGTAATACTTCGCGGTGGATCAGAGGCATTTCATTCTAATCAGGCATTGGCCTCTATTATTAATCGTTCATTATTTGATGTCGGTCTTCCGGAAAAGACGGTTCAGGTATTGCCTATTAAAGAACGATCTGCAGTAAACGTTCTGTTGGCTCAATCGGAATATATCGATTTGATTATTCCACGAGGAGGGGAGGGGCTGATTCATTTTGTAGTGGAGAACTCCAAGATACCTGTATTAAAGCACTATAAAGGAGTATGCCATGTATATGTAGACCAAGGAGCCGATTTGCCTACAGCAATGGATATCTGTTATAATTCAAAGGTCAATCGTCCCGGTGTCTGCAATGCTATGGAGACACTTCTTGTTCATAGATCTGTTGCTAATACCTTTTTGCCCAGTATCGCTGATAGTCTTATCAGGGCTGGTGTAGAGATACGAGGGTGTGTTGAAACACAGAAAATACTGCCTGATGCTCACAAAGCCTTTGAAGAGGACTGGTCTGCTGAATACCTTGATCTTATTATAGCCGTTAAAGTAGTCGGTGACATTGATGAAGCCATGGATCATATAGCGAAATACGGTTCCAATCATACTGAGACAATTGTCTCTTCAGATTACCAAAGATCCAGAAGATTTCTGCGCGAAGTAGATTCTTCAGTTGTTTTAGTCAATGCATCAACGCGTTTTAGTGATGGCAATCAACTCGGTTTAGGCGCTGAGATCGGCATCAGCACTTCCAAGTTGCATGCCTTTGGCCCAATGGGTCTTGAGGAACTTACTACAACTAAATTTGTTGTATATGGAGATGGCCAAGTAAGGGAGTGACGTATAGCAGTAATGAAATTATCAGTCGGTTTTGAACAAATTAGTCTTTGATTCGAGTGTGAGTGCATTCTCCTTTAATTCCTGAACATTATTCAAAATTCGTTTAGTTAGAAATGAAAAATACTGGGACATCTCTTTTATACTCGAAATTGAATTCAGTAATATATCAATTGCGTTTTTCTGATTATCTATGGCCTCAAAAATGATATTTGCATCGTGCTTTACCTTCTCTGATTCATTGCTTACTACATAATTGTTCTTTATTTGATCTTCCATCTTATCATAGGATCCTACCATTATCTCTTTTACCAAACCAATCTCCCTGTTGACAGATGTTATTGATTCTACTGTTTTGGTAACCCGCGCAAGACCATTCTTTATTTCAATTTCATTCTCTCGTATTAGTGAGTCAATCTCCTGTATGCTATTTGCTGTTTCTTCCGCTAAATTTGATATCTCATCAGCAACAACTGCAAAACCCCTTCCATGCTCACCTGCACGGGCAGATTCGATTGCTGCATTCAGGGAAAGTAGATTGATCTGATCGGAAATATCATGTATCAATTTAATAACATCAGTCATTCTTATTGAGCTTGCGCTAATCTTAGTCATGCTTTCAGTCATCTGTTTTAGACATTCATTTCCAGATTCTGAGATTGTGGAAATATTATTAATCATCGATATCTGATTGCTAAGATTATTATTTATGGTTTCAACTATCTTTGTAAAGTCGATTATCCTGACGATGAGAATACCGAGATTCATCTGCTGATCCTCTGAGCCATTTGATATCTCACTCATCATTGCAGAGATATTATTTATTGACACGAGATCCTCTTCAGCAGCCAAATGCTGTTCGTCAGCCTTATTGGATAGAAAGTCCAAAACTTCACACATGTCGTTGATATACTCAATAAGGGTAGTGGTCTTCTCTTGGATTTCAGTTACAGCATCAGCATTATATTTAATGAGGGATGATATTCGATCACAGAACTTATATACAGTAATATCTTCAACTTTATCCCTTGTCTCTGTGATATTATTGTCATGTATTATTTGGCTAATTCTATATGTTGTGTGTTTTAGAGGCTGTATAATCCTACTTATATACCTTTTATAGGAGATTATCGACAATAAAATCACTAACAAGGACATTATTAGGATAGGGAGGTTGAAATAATGTAACATAGATGAATTTATGGTATCAATTAAACCTTGAAGGACTCTAATGAGAACATCGGTCTCATTATTTATAATTTGAATGGAATTGTTATATTCCTGACCAATTCCCCCCTTGATATTGGGATTCTGCAAATTGTGCATCCTTGTTGAGTTTTCCTTTAGAGATTCAATACACCCTTTTAGTCTGGAAGAAACGTCATTTTGAAGAGTCGTTTCATTATATATTTTATTTAGTTTCTCAAGTAGTTCCTTGAATGATGATAATATATTGCTGATTGCTGTTTCCTGGATATGAGAATGAACTGTTTTGGGAGTATCTGTATCCTTTGGAAGGTCTATTATCTTTGTTAAAATCGCAGTTGTTTTCTGAAATAGTAGAAGTTCAGTAACCAATTCCCGATATTGCTGACGTGTTTGTTGACTTTTGTCTATCTTAATATATACCCATAATCCCATGGAAAGGAATAGACCTATGAGAATAATTACTGATAAAATGAGCTTAGTCCTAAATCTAATATTAACAAATCCAGATAACATGTTTATGTATCGTATCGCTACTATACTTATTTCAACTCAATATTATCTTACTTTAATGTCCTATATTATAGATCATTCATAAATTTAAATACAAATAATTATAAGTAGTATTTTGATAGTAATCAAGTAAAATATATTAGTATTATCATGAGTACTATATTCACATTGATTTATCCAAAATTACAGCATTATGAAATATTTCATTATTAAATAATATAATGATTTATGCTAATACAATATCAGCTAGTAATCATATTATTATCTAGGCTAAGTCATTAAGTAAGTTGGCATGAAAATTAAAAATTTTTTATTGTTAAAGCTTGCATTTTTTTTGACGATGATGAGTAATATATATATATTCTAGATAGATAAATATATTTGATACATACACCTTACAATAAACTGGGGAATAGATTTCAAATATATCAATCAAACTAATTAAAAAATGGGGAGGATCTTATGAAATCTTCAATTCGAAGTCTCTTACTAACATTATTTGCTGCAATACTATTTACATCATGTTCTGGCGATGGTAATGACTTCAGTTATAATCCAGTCAATGATTCACAACCAAATGATGATGTCATTATCGATATCCCAATAACTGAAGAAAGTGCAACCGATGAGGCAACAGATGAAAGCACAGTCGATAAGGCTACTGCCAAACCTGAACATATTAAGAAGATAATTGAGGAGGCCTTGAATTCCACCTTCGGAGATGTTGGGCAGATTGGGATATGGGATTTGATTGAAAGCTTATTCAATGGAACTATAAACATTAAAGAGGGATTAACGGTTGATATATATACTAGTTATGACCCTTTTAAGCTTAAATTAACATTTACCTTTGATGAATTTGGACTAAATTGTATAGATTCAACGATCAGTGGTATTATGACTGCACGGATAGAACACAACATCCAGGATAAAGCGATACTGATGGTAATGAATACTGATGATGATACACCCTTGACATTAGCCGGGGGTGAATTCGATGGAACAACCATTGAATTAGAGGATCTTATGGTTCTCTATGAATATGTTATAATGAAATATAGTTTTAATGGCAAGATTATCATCGATGGTACAGAGTATACACTAGACGATTTACTGGAGTGTGACCCCAGTGATTTTGTTCCTCTTGAAAAAATTATGAACGTTTTAGCAGTAGCTATGAATCAAATTGATTGGAACTTGATTCAGGAGCAATTTTTATCCCTTGTTTCTGATCCAGCTCAAGATTTTGAGAGTCTAATAATCAGGGACTATGATGGATTGAAAATAGAAATGCAGATCATTACAGATACTGAGGACCCAGGTATAATATTTTACTTAACATTCACAGAATTCCAGCTAGAAGAATATTCGAATTTAGCTATCAGCGGAGAAATGACTATGCTGATGACGCTGCATTCCTATAGTATATTTCCATGTGAATTGATAGTGAAAATGCTTCTCAATACTGAACCTGGCGCGCCATTGGTAATAACTGGAGGATTGTTTGATCAAACAGTCGGTTTTGATGATGTTGCATTGTATTATGATCTTTGCAAGTTTGATTTTGCAGATGAACCGGATCCCAGTGGTACTTTTATAATAAATGGAATACCCGTCCCGGTAGATGAGGATTGGCTCAATCTACTCTTAGCAATACTTATTCAATAACGCAATTGTAAACGATCACTAACATGTGGTGGTAGTATTTTGAAATGAAATACTACCACCACATGTAATAATGAACATGCCTACCAATAGAATAAGCATATGTGAAAAGCAATACAATAAAACAGACTCAACATTCACATAGGAACTTAATAGCATACCTAATCATTCCTCAATTTGAATTCTACACTTTTAGATTCATTAATAATAACAATGATTTACATTAGAATATAATAAACATCTTGAAAATTACCTATACTGGTCCAGGATGTTGATTATTATTGATACTGCATATGATTCTAATGGTTCAATACAAATATGGCTATAGGTTTATTTGGGAGGTAAAAAATGGAAAAACATATTTATGGATGGTGTGGGAAAATACTCAAGGTAGATCTCAGTAATTATAGAATAACAGAGTTGGAGACCATGGATTATGCTGATCGTTTTATAGGTGGACGCGGAGTTGCTACAAGAATATATTGGGAAGAGGTAAAACCTGAGATTAGGGCTTATGATGAGGAGAATTGCTTGATTTTGATGAGTGGACCGCTTGCCGCGACAGGTGTCCATGGAGCTTCGCGATTTGTAGTTGTAGGAAAATCTCCGATGAGGATGCCGGAAGGATTCTGCTATGGAAATCTTGGTGGATTCTTTGGACCATTCCTGAAGAAGGCGGGTTATGATGGCATTATTGTCGTTGGGTGTGCCGAGAAACCAGTATATATCTGGATCTGTGACGGAAGAGCACAGATTCTGGACGCGTCTTGGTTATGGGGTAAGGGTGTCAAGGAAGTGCGGGATTTATTAAGAGAAAAGCATGGAGAGAGGATTCGTTTTGTCACAACCGGAATTGCAGGAGAAAATAAATGTCGTAGCGCTACTATGATGACTGATCATGAAGGGAGCGCAACAGGCGGATTCGGCGCCATTATGGGTTCGAAGAATCTTAAAGCCATCTCTGTATTCGGAACAGGGATTCCAGATGTAGCAAAACGAGATGAGTTGAGAGAGCTTAACCGCTATACCATCCATCTGAGTAAACGAGGAACGTTAAGGATTCCGGTTCCCAAGCAGCATATGCGATTTAAAAAAACTGCTTCATGTTATCAATGTGGTTTAGACTGTTTTCGTGGCCTTTACCGTACTACTTCTGGAAGGGAGGTTGTTCGCAAATGTCAATCAATGATCTTATATATGCCCTATGTTTTATCCAGACAGGGTGAACATTTTGAGACAGCCTTAGATGCTACTGAAATTTGTAATGATGTCTCACTCTGCACTATGGAGATGAGCAATATAATAATGTGGCTTGAAGAATGTTACAAATCCGGTTACTTTAATAAATTAGAGACTGGTTTGGACATGTCAGAAATCGGAACACGAAAGTTTTTCGAACAACTCGCTCACTTAATCGTTCATAGAGAGGGTATAGGTGATATCCTTGCTGAGGGTCTTGTACGGGCTGGAGAAATCCTTGGAAATGAAGCCAAGTCTCATTTTTCAGAAATGGTCGTTGATGTTGGATTAGGTGGGGCTTATTCTCCACGTGAATACATTATCACAGCCTTGCTCTATGCATTTGAGCCAAGACCGCCGATAGCTCAACTCCATGAGGTAAGTTATCCTATAGCACGTTGGCTTCTTCATCAGATTAGACCAGAGTTGTCCCCAACAACGGCTGAGGTCTTTCGAGCTTCAGCCTCATTATTCTGGGGAAGCGACAAGGCCTGGGATCTCACCAGCTATGAAGGCAAGGCAATAGCTGCTGCAAAAATTCAGGATCGAGTTTTTATTAAGGATAGCCTTTTACTATGTGAGGCTGCCTGGCCAATAATGGACTCCTTCAATACCCCTGATCATTTAGGAGATCCTGCATTGGAGAGTAAAATATTTTCAGCGGTTACGGGCATTAAAACCGATGATGAGAATCTGAATATATATGGAGAAAGGATTTTTAATCTTCAAAGGAGCGTTCTCCTCCGTGAGGGGTGGAAGGCCAAGGAGGATGACAATCCGCCAGATTATAATTTTACAACTCCGATTGAAACATCAGCCCTTAATCCTAATATGATAGTTCCTGGCCCAACTGAAGCGCCCGTATCCTTTAAAGACAATATCCTTGATCGGGGGAAATATGAAAAGATGCGAGAAGAATTCTACCAATTGAGGGGATGGGATACTGAAACTGGTCTCCAGAAGGCTCAAACACTTGAGCAAATAGACATGTCCGATATTGTGATGGGACTTAGAAAGGGAGGACTGGTGAAGTAGGCTCCTTTGATTATTTACTACTATAATTGAATGTGGTCATCTCTAAAATCCCTACTACTAATTGTATCGCAATAGCTATTAACCAGCATCTATCATCTTCTACTCTTTGCTCTACCATTGCTTGCTAACGAATGGTGAGTTTATAATTCATTATATTATCGATACATTGTTTGCCACATCATCACCAACCTCGCTGGTGGACATCCCCATCTTACCAGCGCCCATATCATCCATTTTAATGATTGTCTTCTTCATCGCTTCTTCCACCATTTTTGAGGCTTTTTGTTCACCAAGTATTTCCAGCATCATCTGAGCAGCTCCAATTGCGGCTATTGGATTTATTACATTTTTACCGGTATATTTTGGAGCGCTGCCACCAATCGGTTCAAACATGGAAACACCATCTGGGTTGATATTCCCTCCAGCAGCGATGCCCATACCCCCTTGTGTTATAGCGCCTAAGTCAGTTATAATATCCCCAAACATATTTCCTGTAACAATAACATCAAACCACTCTGGATTCTTAATCATCCACATACAGGTTGCATCAACATGATAGTATTCACGCCTAATCCCTGGATATTCCCTATCTCCGATATCATTAAAGGCCCTCTCCCATAGATCATATACGTATGTTAACACATTGGTCTTCCCACAAAGGGCAAGTGTATTATTCTTGTTGCGATTTTTTGTATATTTGAATGCCCATCTCAAGCAGCGATCAACTTGAAAGCGGTTGTATACCATTGATTGCACAGCAACCTCATTCGGCGTGCCCTTCATTGATATCCCACCAATACCTGTGTAGATCCCACCTGTGTTTTCACGAACCACTACATAATCGATCTCGTTTGGCCCCTTGCCCTTTAATGGTGTTGGTATGTTTTCATAAAGCTTAACTGGTCGTAGGTTAATATACTGATCTAACTCAAACCTGAGTCGAAGAAGAATCCCCTTCTCGAGAATACCTGGTCTCACATCAGGATGACCTATTGCGCCTAGATAAATTGCATCGTAATGTTTCATCTCACCAATAGCCGAATCTGGAAGCACCTCACCAGTGCGAAGATAACGCTCTCCTCCAAAATCATATTCGTTTAATTCAAGTTTGAATCCTTCACGATTTGCTACAGCTTTAATGACCTTTAATCCTTCAGAAACGACTTCAGGTCCAGTTCCGTCACCGCCAATGACAGCAATTCTATATGTTCTCATACTTGCTAACCTTTTCTATTATTGTGAGATATAATACTTTCCAAATACTATAAATATTTATTCGGCCTTCTTTGGAAGGACTAGAATATCAATAAAACCTAAGTTAGGATTGTATATCAAGCCTTTTTAGTAAAAAATGGTTGTTCATCTAACATCACAGAAAGGTAACCAATGTGAAGCATTCTTCTAAATGTAAAAATTTATATCCATAGATTATGAAATGATAATTTTTTATTTTTATATAGTATTATACAAATTGTACAATAGAATTATTGACAATATTATGCTGATATTTGTATATTTGCCGTAATATAATTATTTTATTATATTATATTTTGAGTAAATTCTTCATTTATCTTCATATTTTTATTTAATTGTTGAAATACTTACTCCAGTAGATCTTAAGATCTCAATAATTGTAGGTTGGGTAGAACAAATATCAAATTATTTTACCTATTGGCTAAATACATGGAGGTATCATAATGGATTACACACCCATGGGGTATTTATTAATTACTTCAGCAGGTTTAGCGGTTACAATTTTATTTATTTTATTCTATTTGATTAGATATGAGAAGGTTATTAGAATAAATAGGATGATTTTTAATCGCAGATTTGCCAATAGACGAGTCACTGATAGAAGAGTCTGTGAGAGAAGATATAGCGGGAAAATATATACCAATTTCAATGAGAGAAGGCAGAGAGAAAGAAGAGAAAGTGACAGAAGGATATCGGAGAGAAGAGTGGTCGCATGAAGTGTATTGACATTTAAGTGTAAATCATGAAATCTTTATTTCTTGCAATTGAAGAACTAAATTACGATATTCTGGAACAATATTAACTATAATATTCCTGATTTGATCAGAATCATAATCAAAAATATTAAAAATTTCATAATTCATAAAATTTTCAATTACCTCTTTATTATAAATCTCATCTTTTGAATTTAATACGAATATTTTTTCATTATCTGTTGTACAATTATCTTCCCGTTTGGAAATCAGCTCTTCATTCAGCTTCTCTCCAGGTCTTAATCCAGTAAATATTATTCTAATATCCTTTTCAGGTTCATATCCATATAACCTTATTATCTTCTTTGCAATGTCCAGGATTTTATATTGCTCTCCCATATCAAGAATAAATATTTCCCCCCCCTTGGAATAGGCCGCTGCATTTATTACTAAAAGCGAAGCTTCAGTAATAGTCATAAAGAATCTTCTCATTTCAGGATGAGTTATTGTAACTGGCCCACCCCTTTCTATCTGTTTACAGAAATGCGGAATCACTGAGCCGCGGCTACCAATTACATTGCCAAATCTGACACATGATGCATTTAATCCTATCTCCCTATAATAATAGAGAATCAATAATTCAGCTATTCTCTTTGTGGCTCCCATAATATTCACTGGATTAACAGCCTTGTCCGTTGAGATGAATATAAACTTTCCTATTAAATACTTTTTAGAAAGGTCTAACAATATCTTTGTTCCCAATATGTTGTTATGAATTGCCTCTATTTCGTTGTGTTCCATTAAAGGGACATGCTTATGAGCTGCAGTGTGAAAAATCACTTCGGGTTTATATTCTTCAAATATTTGATTCATTAGACTTTGATCCCTAATATCAGCAATTTTATATATGATATCAAGTTTATAGTCTAACAGATCAACATGATCCTGAAGATTGTTTATTAGATTATATATTGAGTGCTCCCCTTTGCCCACAGCAATTAGTCTTTTTATCCTAAATTTCAATATCTGCCTGCAAATTTCGGAACCTATACTACCTCCAGCACCAGTAATAAGTATTGTCTTTCCAGTAAAATCGAATTCAATAGCGCTACAGTCAACATTGAATTCCTCTCTCCCAATTAAATCCTCAACTCCAATGTCTCTTAAAGCAAAGATCAACGGCTTCCTATCAAAAGAACTTGTAAATGGCGGAAGAATCCTAATTGTTATATCCGGATTACTTGTCTTTATTATTGATACAATTCTATTAATATGCCTCACATCTACAGATGGCATGGCAATGGCTATCATATTTATATTATATTTCAATATTATATCATTTATCTTTGAGGTCGGGGCTAAAACCATCTTACCATTTACAATCTTTCCGATTTTTGTTGTATCATCATCAATAAAACCTGCCACTCTCTTATCCAATCCCTTATGGTAGAATTCATTCATAATCATTGAGCCAGCCTCACCAGCTCCTACAATCAATATTCCCTTATCTCTTTTTCGAGACTTGCCTTCTTTCAAAATATTTTCATAGCGATAGGGAACGCTTGAACTCATTTTAAAATTGAGATTTATAAATGCCATTCGATAAAAGACTGTTAGGCTAGCTGTTATTAGAAAGGAAAGAACAATAATCATTCTGTAATGCTCTAAATTTAGGAAAAAATATATGATAATTAATGCTAAGAATCCGACCATATTCGAGAGGAGGAGTCTATAAATATCTTTAATACTGGAGTATTCCCACATTATCCGATATATTTGAAGAATATAGAAAGATCCAAGTAATAGAAACAGATTTATCAAGAGGTATTGAATATTTATTGTACTCTTTACTGAATAGAATTCGATGAAGAAGGAAAGAATATATGCTGATGTTATTATTATACTATCAATTAATATATATAGTAACCTCTTTCCTCTTATCATATATAGTATAGACATTGTGATACCTCATATTATTGACTATTTATCTGTTATTTGATCGGCTCTTTTGATGATTGCAATAAAATATTTTTAATAGCCAATATACTACTTAATAGTGTACAATAATAATTAATTGTCAATCAAATATTGTGCATGAACATACTAATAGTATAGAAAACCTTAATCCTATTATTTTATCTTGACTTTTACTTTAAAAAAATCTATATTTAATAATGTATATGAGTAAAATATATATTTTACTATATCAATCACACTTAATTCGGTCAATTATTGTTCTAATCAATAAAAAGCAACCAACACAAGATTAAGTTAATGCTAAAATAGGCTTTCAATAGCAATATATTGATATTTTTGAGGAGAATTAATGGCAAGTATACAAGATGAATTATTTGGTTTTATAAAAGAAAATTTCATCGCTGGACGGAGCGATGCAGAAATAGTGCCTGATGAGTCATTGATTGATAGCGGTATAATGGATTCTACGGGCATATTGGAATTAGTTATGTTTTTAGAGGAGAGATTTTCTATTGAGATTGATGATGAGGAGTTAATTCCAGAAAATCTGGATAGTATAAATAATCTCATTTCTTTTTTAAAGGGAAAAGGAATTGAATGAATAATCATTATAAATCCTCGAGATTGTTGTCATATATTCTTAAGGAATACAATTCTATACTATTTGAAGTACAGCTATAAGCTGTCAATTAACTTCAATATCACCTATTGTGATATCATTACCGTGAGTAATCTGACCTACTGCATCTCAACTTGAAATCGCTTTATTCAATAGTTTATATTGTTAAATGAATACTTCTGAGACAAATTGAATTATTAATAAACATAATAAGGAGATAAAAGATGGTATTTTGTTCTAAATGTGTATTGCCAGAGACATTCCCAGGTATAAATTTTGAAGAAAAGGGTATTTGCAATTATTGCTTACATACACCAATACCTGATGAAGGTAAAAAAAAGGATTATTTAAATGAGTTTGAAGACCTATTGAATAGCAAAAAGGGTAAAAACGACTATGATGCAATTGTTGCCTATAGTGGAGGTAAGGATTCAACTTACACACTTCATTTTTTAATAAGCAAATATGGCCTTAATGTCTTAGCATGGACTTTTGATAATGGTTTTTTATCAGATCAGGCTAAAATCAATATTATTAATATGACAGATAAAATAGGTGCAACCAGTATGATCGTAAGACCACCATTTGATATTATGAAGAAAGCCTTTCGATTCGCTGCAATCAATGATATCTATAGCGCAAAAACATTGGATAGGGCAAGCTCTATCTGTACTACCTGTATTGGACTTGTTAAAGCATTAGTTTTAAAAACAGCATTGCATATGAATATTCCCTTAGTAGCATATGGTTGGTCACCTGGTCAGGCTCCCATAAGCTCAGCAATAATGCAGACCAGCCCTCGACTTCAACGTATGACACATAAAACTATAAAGGAGCCTTTTCTCAAACAGGTGGGACCAGAATTAAGCACCTATTTTGTTACAGATGCTGAACTTGATATCGATAAGGAGAGATGGCCTAAAAATATCCACCCATTAGCATTTGTTGATTATAATGAAGAGGAGATATTGAAGGTAATTCAATCCCTAGGGTGGAAAAAGCCCTCTGATACTGATCCAAATTCAACTAATTGTCTTTTAAATGCCTTGGCCAATTATTTACACAAAAAGAGGTTTGGGTTTCACCCTTATGCATGGGAGATAGCAGGGATCGTAAGGGGTGGTAATATGCATCGGGAAGAAGGCATTATCAAGACCAATCAGGAAGAGGATATGAACATGGTAAAATATGCAGCCGATAAGCTGAATATTGAAATATCCGATTAGTAAGCAGTTTTAGATAGGTTTAATGTCAACATTATAAACTAATTTGATTATTTATATCATATCAGTTGAATATAGACAATTCCTACAGTGAAGATTAATGTTATTATCAGCAATTTAATTTTTAGCCACATCAAGCCTCCATTGGATATTCACGCATATACTTCTTTATTGATTTTAATATTGACCTATACCAATCATCTACTATTAGCTCCCTATCCTCACGACGAAGAGATCGTTCATGAATATATTCTGTCCAATTTTCAAATCTGGCAAGTCTATTTGAATGCGATAGACGAAGTCCTTTTTTCTTCAAATCTTCAATTGTAAGAGAAATCTCATCGTATAATTCTTTATACTCCCTCCTGATGCTTGAACCTCCAGTTAATCCTGTAGTCAATGCAAATTCAACCATAATCTGTTTAATTCTATCAATTTTATATCCCAACTCTTGGATCTGCAACGGTTCTATTAAGTGTTTCCAGGGTTGTTTTAGAGCAAAGGATGGAATATTGGTATAATTCTTAGTGTAGTACACGTTGGTAGGTTTCAATTCTGCTATGCCATCTATATATAAACTTACTTTCTTAAATTCCGATTTAATATTTTTTGGTAGGAGATCTTTGCCAAAGCTTTCATGGAATATAATACCTAAGGGTAGGGCATAATCAGCTAATCTACATGCTAAATTGATCACCCTTCCAAAACAGTCTATTGTTTCGTTGTTTGAGATAACACGCAGCACTTCCCCCCTTGTTAAACCAATCCCAATCTTGCTAGGCACTGAAAAGGTTATCATTGGATCTTTTTCAAAAAAGGAAGGGAATTCTATAAGTAGTCTCCAACACATGACAATTGCGTCTTTAATTACATCCTTAACATTGCTTTCATTATATGGAATTATAGCAATCAATCCATCGCCCATTGGCTTAAAAAATGTGCCTTTAAAAAAGAAATAATCGGAAATTATTTTCATAAAGGTCTTGTATATAAACATGGCGATGTTATTTAGAGTTTCTTTTTCGCTAAATGAGGAGAATCCTCTGATGTCAAAGCTAATAATTACACTATGCTCTGACTTATATTTAATATTGCCTGATAATAATCTCTTAAACTCAAACTTTGAATACATATTCTTCTCCTGGAGATAATTAATTATTGCTTATATGAATAAATCTTCCTTCCATCAATTATTTCCATTCTGTCCATCACTCCGTTTGTTGTTGATAGTAGTTTATATTCATGAAAACGCTGGTTTTCTCCATCAATGTCTATTGTTATTCCACTTCCTGCATCCTTATCTACTGGGTGGAATATTTTCTAATAACTCATTAAAGGGAAAAGTATTGTTACATATATTATTCTATTCTCATGGAGGTTGATAATAGCAGATCCTGTGTCGATCGGTGATCAGAGATATTCCTATATTTTGATTTTAATGAAATTAATAATTGTTGTAGCACTCACAAATTCATCATAACAATGTATCTCGATAAGATTAATATCTTAATAATAGTAAATTAAAGATATAATGAATATAGTCATGATAAAATTTTTGATTATTAAAATAATATTTATAATTACATGTCATATGGTTTTGTCAATGAAATAATTTACGTTATCATTAAATGAGTACTCTTGGAATAGATTTACGATCCTCAAACAGATAAGGTTAATAGGATAAATTATAAAAATGCAAGAAATTTTCTTTTTGAAACTAGGGCTAGTGGCAGTTTTTGGATCATAGAAAAAATATTTATTGTCTGGAGATTTATAATATTGCTGTAGTGATTTCAAAATGGAGGTAATTTTTTATATTTAATGTGTAGTATGTTATGATTAGCATAGTATATCGAAAAAATGCTACTAAAAAAATATTGACTCTTCATCATAAATTGCTATTATAAATTATATTTAGCATTATACTATTCAATATAAATAATACTTTAACAATATCTATCACACCGTAAGAAGTAAAAAGTAAAGCAACTCAAATAAGCCAAGTGTGAAGTGAAGAAATTCTAATTAGCAATATTTAAGGAATGCGATTTTAATGAAAAGAATCGAAAAGGATTCACTGGGAACACTTAAGTTACCACAGGATGTATATTATGGCATTCAGACAGCGCGAGCACTCTACAACTTTCCAGTTAGTGGCATCCATGCACATCCAGTGTTTATAAATGCCTATACCATTATCAAGAAATCTGCTGCCCTAACAAATATGGAACTTAAATTATTAGATCGAAGGAAGGGCAAAGCCATAGTAGAGGCAGCAAGTGAAATCCTTTCAGGAGAATTTATAGATCAGTTTGTTGTTGACGTATTTCAGGCTGGAGCTGGCACTTCCTTCAATATGAATGTGAACGAGGTGATAGCGAACAGGGCCTTAGAGATTCTCGGTTATCCAAAGGGCGAATATGACTATTTGAATCCGAATGATCATGTGAATATGTCACAATCAACAAATGATACCTTCCCCTCTGCTTCTCATATCGCTGTGGCGACTTTTTCAGGAAAGCTAATTGCAGTTTTGCATAATCTTGCAGATTCATTTCTTGAAAAAGAGAAGGAATTTTTACATATTCCTAAATCAGGACGCACTCACTTGATGGATGCAATGCCCCTTACTCTTGGTGCAGAGTTTGCAGCCTATGCTTCAGCTATAGAACGATCTATAGAACGCATTTCTCAACGGCGGAATGATCTCTTTGAACTAGCCATTGGAGGTACAGCTACTGGCACTGGAGCAAATACCCATCCTGACTATATGAAAAAGGTAATTGCTTATATCTCAGAATTATGTGATGAAGAATATATTCCAGCTCATAACAGTTTCGAAGCGTTACAGAGTCGTTCTCAGTTGTCTGCATTTTCGAGTTCTTTAAAGGAATTGGCGCTTGAGTTAATTCGCATAGCTAATGATCTTAGGCTTCTTGGCTCCGGGCCAACAACAGGGCTTGCTGAAATTGAGTTCCCTCCTGTCCAACCCGGTTCCTCCATAATGCCTGGTAAGGTAAACCCTGTTATGGCCGAATGTCTTGATATGATATGCTTCCAGGTTGTAGGTAATGATATGGTTGTTGCATTAGCCGCACAAGCCGGACAAATCGATTTGAATATAATGACTCCTATTATTGTATACAATATTTTACAATCTATTGAAATATTTACCAACTACCTGCCTGTATTCTGTTTGCGTTGCATAAAGGGAATTAAGGCAAACGAGGATGTCTGCCGCTTTCATATAGAGATGAATCCTTCTTTGGCAACGCTACTCTCCCCGAAGATTGGATATCTTGCTGCTTCTGAGCTTGCTAAGGAATCCATAAAACAAAGGGTTTCCGTGCCTGAGCTTGCCGTACACAAGGGTATCTTGACGCCTGAAGAGGCTTCTGAACTCTTCGATCCCATGATATACACTCATAACAAGGGAAAGCAAAAATGAATATTATAATCATTACAAGAATAGATAATTTCACAAAATATTACATATAATAATCAGCGCATATCTATTTTATTACAATCTCCTGGGGAATAAGATTTGCTACAATCCTTATACCAAAAATTTATTGAGAAAATATCTCAAATGATATGCTGTTTGCTCTTGTTTCTCGTAACCCCTGCTTTTGGGGATGATATCCCCCTTTTTAAGAAAATAGTAGAGGAGAACTCGAAGATTAATACGATTGATGCAGAGATTGTTCAATATATCTACACACCGGAGCACTACAGGGAGATATTTAAGGGGAGATATAGGGCAGACAGCAATTATAGGTTTAGGATTGATTATACATTTCCACAAAAACAGATCATTATGAATAATGGAGGTCGGCTTATCTGGTATTATCCTACAGAAAAGATATTATATAGGGTCTCGAAAGGGGATAGCATTTCTCATCAGTCGAATATAAATCCACTAAGGGAATATGAGAAAAATTTTGACAAACAATATGAGGTTAATTATCGTGGGAGGAATCTATACGGTTTTTTTAAAATGGCGCATCAATTTGTTATCAGGGATAAAAAGAGAGGACTTATCACAGACATAAAGGTAGATACAAAGAAGATGGTTATTCTCACAAAGATTGTGAAGGGTAGAGATGGAATTGAGATAATGAAGGAACAATATCATGGATATAAAAAGATAGGGAATATATACTTTCCTTCAAGGATAGAGGTTTATGCAAGAACAGCTAACGGAATAACCAGTAATATAACTGAGTACAATAATGTACAGTTGAATTATGCTATAACAGATCAGGTATTTCATATCGATTTTCCTAAAGATATTAGAATTAAATATTTACATTAACAGCAGAATATTCATGCTTTTCTACATTAGCTCATAAACAACGTGTTTGATCTATGCGATTACTCAACCTACCAAGATCAAATCTTTTAATGTATAAATATATTATTCAACTACGAACCCTATTAAGCAGTAAAATAATTTTAGGTTGCATTATCATAATTGGAGTATTGCTCATTGAGGGCTCAATATTTGCTATAGAGATCAGGGATATTGTTTTTATAGGAAATACAGTAGATATTGATATTGAGGATATAATAAAGGATAAGAAGGGCACTTTAACAAGATCGGATATTGAGTCCTTAGGTGTAAAGGTAACGAATGAATATCATAATTGGGGATATACAACCAGCTATGTGACGAGACTTATACTGAGAGAAAATAGTATTTTAGAAATACACATAAATGAATCCAGGATTTTAGGGATAAGTATCTCCGGTGTTAGTGATCAAATGGTTAAGAATATTGAGTCGATGATTGTACCAGTGAAGGGTGAGGTATATAATAGATATACATTAGGGAAAAGGATAGAAAGGGTAAAAAAAATCTATAATTTTGACTCAATCAGCATGTATCCGATCAACTATGAGGACTCCGGTGACGTATTCCTCTCTGTTAAAGCCGAAAAGAGAAGAGGTAACTTCTACGGTGGAATTGGAATTGGGCCGATTTATGGTTTATCTCCAAAACTCGGTTATTTTTATCAACTTAATGATTCTGCTATAGATATTTTTTCGAGAATTGGTTATCGGGATAGTTATTTTAGAAGGGTTGAGGTAGACCTTAAATATTTCTTATTTAATGATCATACAAATATAGGATATTATATAGGTGTCAACACCTCGAGATTGCTTGAAGAATGGGAGTCCCTTGACTCTCAATATAGGTGTTTGTCCATTACTCCAGTTATTGGTATCAGGTATATTCATCGCTTTATAACCTTTGATATATATGCACAAGAGAAAATAACTCAATTGGATAAATATAGAGAGGATATATTCGTTGATTATGATACTAGGTTGACATTGGATCTCGGTTTATCGAACAGATATCATCTGCTATTTCATGAGGAGTCCTCAGATATAAGACTCCTTCTTTCTGGTGGAACGAGCAATGTTGAATGTGATGGTTATATGATATCATCATTATCTGCCAAGACTTCAGTTCTTTTGTTTTCATGGTTGAGATTTATTCCAAGAATCAATTTCTATTATACTACCTCTAATGAGAGATTCTTTTGGAGTTATGTATATGACGAAAACCTTCTCGGTTTTTCTAATGACTTTACATCCTCAAAATGGAAGAATATAGGAGGGATTGACCAGGAGTTAGAAATATCACCGGAGTTTGTGTATGTTGGCCCCTTTATAAATAGCGGATATTTCAAGGATGAATCAGATAAATGGATGGCAGAAACAGGGGGTGGATTTAAGTGTAAGATTTTGTATAGGAAACTGTTGCTTGAGATTTACTATGCTTGGGACCTGTCTCATAGCCCTTCAGAGGGAGGAGTCTATATTCTCGGTGGTGGTAAATTTTAGATCAATGGGAACAGGAAATAATCAATATTTGTAATAGATTTGGTATCTGATATTTAAATTAGTTGTGATAGTCAATCCCTCCCAGATAAGCAGAGATAATAGATCATTTTGTTTGATATGTTGTTAAATAATCGTGATAATATTAAGATTTTTACTTGACCACTTGACCTGATATTATGAATATCAGGCAGGAAATGTTTATTTATCAAATTTAATATACATTCAAGGGGCTATAACAATGAGATATTACATCCTATCTATAATTACGATTTCTCTTATATTGAGCGGTTGCATTACGATGCAGAAGCCAATAGATGATGTCTATTTAAGCGAGATGACTAGTGATGAGGCAGCTAAGTTGGAGAAGATGGAAGGGGAAATAATATCACAGAAAAAGGATAAGGACATAACGGAGAAAAACTTATCCATTGGGGAACAGAAGATAAGAGTGTGTAAGGCTTCAGTTTCTCAAATCCAATCTACAAAGATACTTTTACAGGAAGAGGAGAAATTATACACACTCTCTGATAATACAGAGAAGTTAAATGAAGTACAAAATAAAATAAAAGAATGCATGGGGAGAGAGACGCAGGCCAAAGCCAATTTGAAATATAACATGGCAAAACGAAATGAAATCAAAGCGCTTCTGGACGTTAAAAATTCAGAATTAGCGGTAAAGGTTGCTAAGCTTGATTATGAGAAGGCCAAGATTGCGAAAAAATATCAATCCAAACGACCAGAAAAATTTGGGGATGATATTATTGATGATATCAAATATGAAGATTTCCTCAATGATCAGACAGAAAAACTGAACGAAAAACAAGAAAAACATAAAGAGACAATAGAACTATTAAATAAAGCAGAAGATGAACTGAAAAATACCGGATATGAGGTTGAACAATGAAAGGTATATTTCTTAATATTAAAAAATTTTTATTATTATTGCTTTTCCTAGGGTTGTTATTATACAGCGCTTCTGCTTTGAAAGCTGATATATTCTATTATTCATGGGAGTATAATTCATTATATAATGAAAAAATTGCATTGGAGCTAGAGCTGAAATCTTTGAAAAAGCAATTTAAAAATGAGGTGTCCAGCTTAGAAGCAAGGATCAGGGATTTAGAAAACAATATAGACAATTTAAATAACAAAATTGAACTCCTTCAGAAGGGGAGGGATGAAGATAACAGATTATCCGAAAGGAGAATAAAAGAACTGGAAAAGGTGAGGGATATTCTAAAGAGAAAGAGCAGTGATCGTGAGAAAGAACTCATTAACGAGAATAAGAGATTGCAGAACCAGTGTAAAGAAACAATAGATAAACTGCGTGATGACTTTCAAAAAGAGAGAGAGGCTCATCTTGAGGAGATCGCAAGGCTTAAGGAGCAAAATGAAAAAGATAGGACTAAGATGCAATCCTTAGTAGCTAATCTTTCGGATGAACTTGAAAGCATAAAAAAACTGACTAAATCCCAAAGGCATGAATTGGATAGAATGGCCACACAAGCCAATGATTTGGAAAAACAACTTTCAGTGGAGATAGAGAAGGGCGAGATCCGATTAAAGAGGCTGCACGAGAAGATTATCATCAACATCGATGATAAAATCTGTTTTGATACTGGACGGGCTGTATTAAAGAAAGAAATACTGCATGCATTAGATAAAATCTCAGCAATTCTTTCCGATTATCCGGAGAATCGAATTCATATTGAGGGGCATACTGATAATGTACCAATCAGCAATAAACAGTTCCGAGATAACTGGCAGTTATCTACTGAGCGTTCTCTAGCAGTATTAAACTACCTCCTAAAAAATACAAAATTGGATCCAGGTAGATTTACATCCATGGGTTATGGTGAATATCAACCTATTGTTTCAAATGACACTTCGGAAAATAGAGCCCTTAACCGACGTGTTGACATTGTGGTTGTTCCCAGACTTAAATCAACCAAATGATATAATTGATTTTGAGAATTATTACCCTTATCTATTTAATTGGATTTTAATAGGTTTATTGAATAGTATCAACTGAATAAGAAAAAATTTCATTAGATTAGAATATAATAAATAGTATTAGGATAAAAACTATAACAAAAAAATTTATATAAGGAGAATCTTAAATGTCAATTACGAAGGGACCTTTAAGCGGTATAAGAGTTTTAGATTTAACTCATTTTCATGCCGGTCCATTTGGCACCATGCTTTTGGGGGATTTGGGAGCTGAGATCATCAAGATTGAGCCACCTAATGGGGAACCATTGAGAATGGGGAATCCCAAAGTATCAATTCAAGATAGTTATTTAATTGGTCTAAATCGGAACAAGAAGGGGATAGTATTAGATTTAAAGTCAGAGTATGGGAAAAAGGCTTTTTATGATCTCGTAAAGGAATCTGATATAGTCTATTCCAATTATCGTGCTGATGTAATGAAGAGGCAGGGAACTGATTTTGATACACTTAAAGCAATTAATCCAAAGATCATCCGCTGTAACATATCTGGCTATGGGAAGGAAGGCCCCTATACAGGTTATCCATCCTTTGATATTATCGCCTGTGGACATAGCGGTATATTGAGTATTTCAGGCGAGCCTGGAAGTGTGCCAGTCATACCTGGAGGTATCGCCTTTGCTGATATGATGGGTGGTATCTTTGGAACTATGTCGATACTAGCAGCCCTGATAAAGAGAAATAGAGATAGCAAAGGGATGGAATTAAACGTTAACCTTTTAGATGGTCTATTGGTTATGCAACAAACCATGTTTCAGAATTATTTCTTGTCCGGCAATAAACTCGGACTACAGGGTAGGAGACACCCCTTAGGAGCTGGATACGGTATATATGATACGAAGGATGGATATATTACAATGGCTCCATTAGACCAGGATAAAGCATTAAGACTTATGGGGCTTGAGTCAGAATTAGAGGATCCTAGATTTAAAAATGTTGTGGATAGACTAGCGAATAAAGATGAACTTGATAAGGTAGTTGAGAAAAAATTGATCGAAAAGACTACTGATGAGTGGGTAAAAATCTTTCGTGATGAAAATGATATGGCTTGTGGCCCAGTTTTTGATTATGATCAAATAATGAATGATCCACAGGTGCTTCACAATAAAATGATTATTGATATGGAACTAAAGGGTGAAAAATACAAGACAGTAGGAACAGTATTCAGGTTATCCGATGAAACTGATCTAATAGAAGGTGAACCTGACCCACCTCCAGATCTCAATCAGCATACTGTAGAGGTATTGAGGAGGGTGCTTGGATATTCTGATGAGCTGATTAAGAAGATTCAGACAGAAAATGAAAGCTCAAATCCGATGTTAAAGGATCTATAAAAGTAAATTAGATTGAGATTGAAGTGAAAAATATTTCCAATATTATCTATATGAAGGGAGGATTATAAATGGCAATTACAAAAGGCCCGTTGAGCGGGATAAGAATTATTGATATGAGTCATGCCCATGCTGGTCCATTCGGCACAATGCTTTTAAGTGATCTTGGAGCTGAAATCATTAAATTAGAACCACCAACTGGTGACTTGATGAGATTTGGTATGCCAACAATAGAAGTAAATCCATTATTCTTTTATATATTAACCCTGAATAGAAACAAAAGGAGTATAATATTAGATATTACTGCTGAACATGGGAGGAAGGCCTTTGATGAGCTTGTAAAAATTTCCGATGTTGTTTTTTCCAATTTCAGATCGGATGTTCCCAAAAGGCAAGGGACAGACTATGAAACCCTGAAGAAGATCAATCCAAGAATCATCCGTAGTAATATCTCAGGATATGGAGAGACAGGACCATATGTAAAATATCCAGCTTTTGATATTATTGCCTGTGGCCATAGTGGAATACTAAGCATATCCGGAGAACCAGGGAGCCATCCCATAATACCAGGTGGTATAGCAATGGCGGATATGATGGGTGGCATTTTTGCTGTTATGTCAGTATTAGCAGCATTAGTAAACAGAGACAGGGAGGGAAGGGGCGCAAAGGTTGAATCAAGTCTCTTAAATTCTTTATTAATTATGCAAAAGGTTATTTTTCAAAACTATTTTACCACTGGAGAGAAACCCGGGCTTCAAGGCAGAAGACATCACATGCTACCTACCTATGGAATATTTGAAACCAAGGATAGTTTCATTACACTAGGACCAACTGATGATAGTTTGCTCTTAAAGATAGTAGGTCTTGAATGGATGTTGGAGGATCCAAAATTTAGTAATATGCTTGATAGATTAGCAAATGTAGAAGAATTTACCAAACACTTCGAGGAGGCCCTGCGCCAGAGGACCACTGATGATTGGCTTAAGGTAATACGTGATGAAAATAATATGGCTTCCGGACCTGTATTGGATTATGATCAGGTTGCTAATGATCCTCAGGTCTTAAAAAATGAAATGATAACAGAAATAGAGTTAAAGGGGAAAAAATATAAGACTATAGCTTCAGTATTCAAGATGCCTGGCGTGATTGAAGGGACACCGGAACCAGCACCAGATCATGGACAGCATACTGAAGAGATATTAAAAGAATTATTGAATTACTCTGATGATATGATCCAGAATATAGTGGAGGAAAATAAGTTAGGTGTCTGGAGGATGCAGGAACGTAAGGCAAAAAAATAATCTGAAACATAATAGGGGTCTCAGATAATATGACCCCTATTATTTCATTACTAAGAATGCTTTCTGCTGTAGGTATTTATCTTCTCTAACGAAGCTGCATAACTAACCAGTTTGCCTAAAGCCATTGCGGCACGTCTGCCATCAGAATAGATAGCGAGTCCATCTACTGGTTTGTTATGTCTTGACATCTCATCCAATCCTGGCATGGTGATAAGGGCAACCGGCTTACCACTCTTCTTCACTAAATTCGACACCTCTTCACAAAAACTATTGTCTAACCTACTACCAATTAAGAGCAGTATATCAACTGAATCATCTTCTACCAGCGCCTTAATAGATTTAGTATACCACTCTGGGAAGAACCCTGATCCCATACCCAAGTCAATGGGATTTTTAATACTTGTCCCAACTGAAGGAATAGTTTCAGATATCCTCTTTTGAGTATCTGATGATATCTTTGCGAGTTCGAGTCCTGCATCAATACAGGCATCAGTAGTGCCGACAGCAGGTCCTCCAGGACCTGAAATAATTACTACCCTATTCCCATTTGGTAAAGGCAGATAATAGAAGGTCTGAAGGTAGTCCACTATATCTTCAATGCTTTGCGCGGGAATTATGCCAGATTGGTTTACAACCGCCCTCCATATGTCTCCAGAAATAGCCATAGCCCCTGTGTGGGATGATGCTGCCATTGCTCCACGTTCAGTAGTTCCTCCCTTCCAAATGATAATGGGCTTTTTTTTTGTTATATCTTTAGCCAGTCTACAGAACCTAGCTCCATCTTTAATTGACTCTAAATATGCTATAATTATTTTAGTATCTGTATCCTGGCCATAGTATTCAAGAAAATCAATAGCATTGAGATCACACTCATTACCGCAGCTTACTACCTTGCTAAATCCAATACCATAGCGTATCATAGCCAAAGTCAACATCATGCTGAGGGAGCCGCTGTGTGAGATCATGCCAACCGATCCACCATCCTTGGGCATTCCTGAAAAGATTGACAATCTCGATGCAGGACAATAAATACCCATACAATTTGGACCAATGATTCTCATCTTTCCCTGCCTAGCAATATTTAGTATCTCATTTTCATGCACCTTGCCCTCTGGGCTATATTCACGAAATCCTGATGTAAAGATTATTACTCCCTTAACACCCTTATCTACACACTCCCTTATTACCTGAGTCACTGTTTTCAATGGTGTTGTCACTACCGCAAGGTCTATCTCATCTGGTATATCTACCACCCTGGGATATGCATTTATACCCAAAACATCCTCTTCTTTTGGATGGACAATATAAAGTCTTTTAAATCCCATCTCTATAAATCCACGGGTGAACATAAGTCCAAAATTCCCCTCACGATTTGAAGCGCCAATTACAGCTAATGTTTTTGGATAAAAAATAGCATTGAGTGTGGTAATAATTTCATTATTCATAGTCCCTCCTAAATTAAATTCTATTATTAGCCGGTATGAGTGATTTTGAGTCATCTATGCAATCAAACAAAAAAAATCAATAAAAAACTGATTTTATTGATAAATATAAAATAACGATTTAACAAATGAAGAGTGCTCATGCACAATTGATTGAAGATAATTTACTTTATTTATTATATTGGTTACAATCTAATGTTACTATTTACAAGTTTATGCATTAATGAAATACATAAACGATTATCACTAATTATAGGAGATTATTAAGATTTATAGATATGAATGAGCGGACTAACTCGCGTCTTTTTAAGATATTCTAATATTTAATATTAAATATATTATTAAAAATCTTGACACTGTTCATAAGAATAAATATTTTGGCCTAAGTGTGATTAGATATTCATCTGTATTATATTATATATTTTATCGTAATGAAGCTTTTTTAATGATTACTGGATTACAAACATTAAATATGGATGAAATTACAATTACAAAAATAGCCCATAATTATAATAATATATCATAAAAATATATTCAGGAGGCTAATAAATGGCACAGCTTGACCCAACGAAGTTTGCCGATTGGCAGATCGCTGCGGAGGCAGAGAAGAATATGCCAATGCCAGAGGACTGGCGGCAAAAGTTAGGTTTGGAAAAAGATGAGGTTATTACTTATGGAAGGATCTGTAAACTCGATTTCTTGAAAATCATAGATCGATTAAAGGATAAGCCTGATGGAAAATACATTGAGGTTACAGCTATCACTCCTACACCCCTTGGAGAGGGTAAAACTACAACATCAATGGGATTGATCGAAGGATTAGGTAAGAGAGGAAAGAATGTTGGCGGAGCAATTCGTCAGCCTTCCGGCGGTCCCACCATGAACATTAAGGGAACGGCTGCTGGAGGAGGAAATTCACTCCTTATCCCAATGACCGAGTTCTCTATGGGACTTACAGGTGACATTAATGATATTACAAATTCACACAACCTGGCCATGATCGCCTTAACCTCAAGGATGCAACATGAGTTTAATTATGATGATGAAGAGTTGAAAAATCGAAATCTGGGAAGAAGATTGAATATGGATCCCAATAGAGTGGAGATGAAATGGGCAATCGATTTCTGTGCTCAAGCTATGAGGAATATCATTATCGGTCTTGGTGGTAAGATGGATGGTTTTATGATGCAATCTGGTTTTCAGATCACTGTTAGCTCTGAATTGATGGCAATATTATCCATAGCAAGGGATCTGAAGGATTTAAGGGAACGAATCGGCCAAATGACAGTAGTATATGATAAGAAGGGTAACCCTGTTACCACAAAGGACCTTGGTGTTGATGGAGCCATGTGTGCTTGGATGCGAAATACTATAAATCCGACCTTAGCCTGCACCATAGAGTATCAGCCATGTATGGTCCATGCCGGCCCCTTTGCCAATATCGCTGTGGGTCAGTCTTCAATTATTGCAGACCGAGTTGGTTTAAAGATGTTTGATTATCATATAACCGAGAGTGGTTTTGGTGCAGATATCGGTTTTGAAAAATTCTGGAACGTCAAATGCCGTCTTAGTAGGTTGCAACCAAATGTCTCCGTTGTAACTGCCACAATCAGAGCCCTTAAAATGCATGGCGGAGGCCCTACAGTAAGACCAGGAAGACCATTGCCTGAAGAGTATTCCAAGGAAAACCTTGGTTTATTAGAAAAGGGAATCCAAAATCTTCTTCATCATATCAGCGTTGTTCAAAAATCTGGTATTAAACCGGTTGTTTGTATCAATGCATTCCATACTGACACTAAGGATGAGATTGCTCTGATTAAACGTTTAGTTGAACAAGCTGGCGCAAGATGTGCATTAAGTGAGCACTGGTTAAAGGGCGGTGATGGAGCCCTGGAGTTGACTGATGCTGTTATCGATGCAAGTGAGGAAAAGGTCAATTTCGATTATCTCTATCCTCTAGAATTGCCATTGCGAGAGCGGGTAGCAAAAATTGCCAAGGAGGTATATGGCGCAGATGGCGTAAGTTGGTCAGCAGAGGCTGAGGAGAAGGCAAAAAAATTTGAGGCTGATCCTGCCTTTAAGGATTATTATACTATGATGGTAAAGACACATCTAAGCCTTTCTCATGATCCGAACTTGAAGGGTGTTCCTAAAGGTTGGGAGCTACCCATACGCGATATTCTTCTTTTCTCAGGCGCTAAATTTCTCTGCCCAATGGCAGGTACTATAAGTCTGATGCCAGGAACTTCCTCTTCGCCAGCATACAAAAAGGTTGATGTAGATGTAAACACTGGAGAGGTAACGGGTTTATTCTAATTCCGTTATCCTGACTAATTGTTAAATATCTGGATTTAGATATAGTAGCATACATTCATGTTTTCTTCCCGTTTAGACAAATATAAGCCTTGACGGGAAGAAAACTTTATGTATATAGTCTGTCAATTGCTGATGTTATTTATAATTCTACAAATAAACTCACATATTTACTTAATTGATTTATATGGCAGCATATAAAGGTTGAATTTTAGCATACAACAAATTGATGAAATTCCTTCAGGTGTAAGATTTAATGATACTACTTACTTTTTAACTTCAACTAAAAGGATACAAACCCTAAATTTATAATGCTTAGTATAATGGATAATATGTCGAGATCTTTATATTTTAGAATTGGAAAAGGAAAGATTTAGGAATATAAAATGAGCTACGTAATTGCAGTTGCTGGTAAGGGTGGTACAGGAAAGACTACTACTTCTGCGTTGATTGTTCGTCATTTGTTGAAAAGGAATAAAATCCCAATTTTAGCAGTTGATGCTGATCCCAATTCTAATCTAGCTGAATCGTTAGGTATTGAAATTGAAGAGAGTATTGGAAGTGTTCTCGCCTCTTTTTTAAGGGATAGGGGAAGTGTTCCTCAAGGAATGACCAGGCAGTCTTTTTTAGACCTGAAATTGCATCAGATTTTACAGGAAGGTAAGGATGTAGATGTTTTAGTAATGGGATGTCCTGAAGGCCCAGGATGTTATTGCTCAGCAAACGCGATTCTCAAGGGTTACTTTGAGAATTTAATAAATAATTATAACTATATAGTCTTTGATAATGAAGCAGGTATGGAGCATTTTAGCAGAAAGACAAATGCAAATATCGATCTACTTCTACTGTGTTCAAATTATTCATTAAAAGGATTGAGAACTGCCAAAAGGCTATCTAATCTAGTGGATGATCTGAAGCTTGAGGTAAAAGAGAGATATTTGTTGATTAATAGAACACCAGAAAAGTTAGATGAAGATTTTAATGATGAAATTAGAAAAATTGATTTGCCCTATCTTGGTAATGTTATATCTGATAAGATAATAGAAGATTCTGAAATAAGGGGAATACCTATAACAGAACTTAAAGATGACTCAATAGCAGTACAATGTATTGACAAAATTTTAGAGAAAGTAAAGATCTAATAACAACTAATATAGAAAATTACAGTCATGTAACAAATTCAATATAAGGAGGTCAGTATGGCTGCAAAAATAATTAGCGGGAAGGAGATTGCTGCCCAGATTCGAGAAGAATTAAAAGTAGAAGTTGAAAAATTGAAAAAGGAAAAGAATGTACAGCCTGGTTTAGTCACTATTCTAGTAGGACAGAATCCAGCTTCAATAAGCTATGTCACAGCAAAGGGAAGAACAGCAAAGGAGCTTGGTTTTTTCTCAATACAGGATGATCAACCTGAGGATCTTTCGGAAGAGGATCTCCTAAAGCTGATTGACAAGTATAACAAGGATCCGAAAATTCATGGTATACTGGTTCAACTGCCACTACCTAAGCATATTAACGAAAATAAGGTACTCTATGCAATTGATCCTGATAAGGATGTTGACGGATTTCATCCTGTAAATGTTGGAAGACTTATGATTGGAGAGGCAAAATTCTATCCATGCACTCCCTATGGTGTGCAGCAGATGTTGATCCGCACCGGCGTTAAGATAGAGGGCGCTGAGGTAGTTGTTGTTGGAAGGAGCAATATTGTTGGAAAACCTATCTCAATGATGCTTGTTCAGAAACAGGAGGGAGCAAACGCAACAGTAACGATGTGCCATACCAGAACAAAGGATATGAAAAGTCATACACTAAGGGCAGATATATTGATTGTTGCAGCAGGGAAACCAGATGCAGTTACTGCAGATATGGTAAAGGATGGAGCTGTAGTAATAGACGTTGGTGTAAATCGTGTAGGCATGACACCAGAAGGAAAGGCAAAGCTAAAGGGTGATGTGGATTTTGATGCTGTTAAGGAAAAGGCAAGCGCAATAACACCTGTTCCTGGTGGTGTTGGGCCCATGACGATTACTATGTTGATGTTAAATACTGTTAATGCTGCTAAGCATGCAGCAGGTGTTTTATAGATTAGGCTTATATTTCTTCAAAGCTTTTTTAAGCTTAATAAATACTAATATTATGGAGGACTATACCTTATGGATTATAAACATGTTGAGAAGGAAGATCATAAAGGCAAAAAGGTTAAGCTTCTTGATGAAACCTATGAATCTGGAATACCGGAGACTATTGGTTGTGGGAAAGAGCTTGGTTGGAGAGGTATCCTAAAAACCAAGGAGGAAAAGCTGAAATATATTAAATCAGCAGAACGCTATTGGTACAGCGATGATTGGTTCGGAAGTGAGAAAAGAAGATAACTTTTTATAATATTATTTGGCATTAAGGAGGAGATAAGCAATGGCTTTTGAAATACCAACAATAGACTATTCAGGAAAGATAAGGGAGATTGCCCTCGGAGCTGGGGATAATGTTGTAACTGTTGGAGGACAGACATCTTATCCCTTTTATCTATTTGAGGGAGATATGCCTCATAAACCCAGAATAGCTATGGAGGTTTATGATTATGAACCTGATGACTGGGCTGAGGCTGCAGTTGAGCCGTTTAAGGATGTTCTTGGAGATCCTGTCCAATGGGCAAAAAAGAATGTTGAAGAATATGGCGCTGAGATGATTGCTCTTCAGCTAAAGAGTATTGATCCAAACGGATTGAACAGAAGTGCGGATGAGGCTGCAAAGGTTGCCAAATCCGTAATTGATGCTGTTAATGTTCCTGTTATTCTCTGGGGAGTCGCTAATGCTGAGAAGGACACTGAGGTATTGAGAATACTGAGTGAACAGTGCGAAGGGAAAAATTTAATTATTGGTCCTGTTGAAGAGGCAGATCATAAGCAGATTGGCGCAGGTGCTATAGCCTATAAGCACACAGTTATTGCGTCAACACCAATAGATATCAACCTGGCCAAACAGCTTAATATATTACTGGGAAACCTCGGTGTGCCTGATAATAAAATTATAGTTGATCCAACTACAGGTGCTCTTGGTTATGGGCTTGAATATTCTTATTCAGTAATGGAGAGAGATATGATGGCTGCTCTTACTCAGGAGGATGAAAAGCTACAAAATCCCATCATCTGTAATGTCGGGATTGAGACATGGAAGACAAAAGAGGCAAAATTATCAGCTGATGAAGAACCAACTTTAGGGAATGCCGAAAAGCGCGGTATCATTATTGAGTGTATCACAGCTATGACCATGCTTCTTGCCGGTGCAAGTATAGTTATTTTGCGTCATCCTGATTCAGTAAAATTAATAGATAAAATGATATCAAATCTATCGAGTGAGTAACAACTAATATGTAAGGAGAAATTAAGATGGCAGAAGATAAAGCTATTAGCGTTGATAAGGTAACGCTGGACCTCTACGAAAAGGCTAAAAAGGATAATGTCAACACGGTTTTTGACAGAGCTAGTGATATGAAACCCTGCCCAATAGGTTCTGAGGGTAGTTGCTGCAAGAATTGCTCAATGGGTCCCTGTAGAGTTCCGGCTCCTAAGAAAGAAGACGCTGAAAGAAAGGTTGGGCTTTGTGGTGCAACGGCTGAGACCATTTCAGCGAGAAATTTTATTAGAATGATAGCTGGCGGTGCTGCAGCGCATTCTGATCACGGTAGAGGCGTAGCAGAAACATTTCTAGCTACTGCCAAGGGAGAGATTGCTGGTTATGAGATTAAGGATGAGCAGAAACTATACCAAGTGGCTCAAGACCTTGAGATAGATATTAATGAGAAGGAAGTAAAAGACATCGCTATTGAAATTGGCGAAAAGGCCCTTGCTGAATGGGGCAAACAGGAAGGCGAAGTGCTCTATTTAAAGAAAGCCCCAGAGAAGAGACAGGAAATATGGAGAAAGCAGGGTGTATGGCCAAGAGGTATTGATAGAGAAATCGTAGAGATAATGCATAGAACTCACATGGGTGTTGATCAGGATTATAAATCTCTGATGCAACAGGGGACTAGAGCTGCCCTTGGTGATGGATGGGGAGGATCTATGTTGGCGACTGAACTTCAGGATATCATGTTTGGCACTCCTGTTCCACTCTATTCTGAAGCAAATCTCGGAATCCTGAAAGAAGATCATGTAAATATTATTGTTCATGGACATGAACCACTACTCTCCGAGATGATAGTTGTAGCGGCACAGGATCCGGAAATTCTCAAAATGGCAGAATCTAAAGGCGCAAAAGGAATACAACTCGGAGGGATATGTTGCACGGCAAACGAGATATTGATGAGGCATGGTATTCCAATAGCTGGAAATTTCCTACAGCAGGAGCTTGCAATAACAACGGGCGCTGTTGATGCTATGATAGTCGATGTTCAATGTATAATGCAGTCTCTAGTTAACGTCGCTACATGCTATCATACAAAGGTGATTACTACAAACCCAAAGGCTGATATTACTGGCGCAACGAGAATGGAATTTCATGAGCATGATGCCATCAATTCTGCAAAGGCAATTGTTAAGGCTGCAATTGATAATTATTCAAACAGAAAGGGAGAAATTCTTATTCCCAATGAAAAATCCGGAATGATCGCTGGCTTCAGTCATGAAACAATAAATTATCTGCTTGGGGGCACCTTCAGAGCCTCATACCGTCCCCTAAACGATAATATAATAAATGGTAGAATTCGAGGTATTGGTGGTGTCGTCGGATGTAATAATGCCAGAACGACACATGATAATGATCATTTGACTGTAGTTAAGGAACTCATAAAAAATGATGTTATTGTTCTCACTACTGGGTGTTGCGCAATAGCCTGTGGTAAAGAAGGACTTCTCACTCCAGAGGGAGCGAAATACGCAGGACCAGGTCTTGCTGAGGTTTGTGAAACAGTAGGCATCCCTCCAGTTCTTCATATGGGTTCTTGTGTTGACAATAGCAGAATCTTAATCGCAGCGACAGCGGTTGTTAAGGATGGTGGATTAGGTGATGATATCAGCGACCTGCCTGCTGCTGGTTCCGCCCCTGAATGGATGAGCGAAAAGGCAATTTCAATAGGTCACTATTTTGTCACATCAGGTGTTTACACAGTCTTTGGTACCACCTTCCCAACTACAGGAAGCAAAATATTTACTGATTATCTGTTTAAAGACTTGGAAGAACAGTATGGTGGGATGTGGGATTATGAGCCTGATCCTATTGAGCATGCGAAAAAGATGATAGCGCATATTGACAAAAAACGCAAAGAACTTGGGATTGATAAGAAAAGAGAGAGAATACTCTTTGATATGGAAGCGCGTAGAGAGCTTGCATAAAATGAGTATGCAAATCACGTTTATGATAATTCTATGATTATTATAGGAGGAAAAGAAAGTGTCTAAAATTATAGCTTCAGCTGGAATAAGAGGCGCATACAATATAATTGACAGGGCTGACAAGAAAGTCAAAGAAGCGATAGATAAATTTGGGCCTAACCAGGAAGTCGCCTTCCCAAATACCGGTTATTACCTTCCAATTATTTATGGTATATCAGGACAGAAGGTTGAAAAACTGACCGATATGGAAACAACAATTAAAGTATGTCGTTCATTACTGCCTCCTTTGGTAAAGGAAAAGCATCATCTACCCTATCTTGGGCCAGCGCTTGATGCTGGTATGGCCACTGCCTTTGCCGAAGAGTTGATTGAGGCGATAAAATATATTGAGGACCCAAATATTTATGTACAGGGTGAGGACGTTACAGATAGCAATATCTGGTTGGGCGCTGCAGATGATATCATTATGAGAAAGAGGGGAGTTGAGTTTGTAGATGGTACAGCCCCCGGTTTTGCCGCAATGCTCGGAGCCCCAGAAGACCCTAAGGTTGCCGCAAAGATTGCATTAGAGTTACAAGAGAAAAATCTTTATGTTTTCATGGCTGCTGACACAGATGGCAGAACAATGTCACAACAGCTTGTAGATGAGGGAGTTCAGATCGGATGGGGCACTAGGCTCGTTTCATTTGGTCCTGAAGTAAGCGCTGCGGTATTTGCCGTAGGCTTTGCTACCAGGGCTGCGATGTCCTTTGGTGGAATCGATCCAGGTGATTACAGAAAAATTCTTATATATAACAAGGATAGAATATTTGCCTTTGCAATCACCTTTGGGTATGTCAGTGATGAATGGTATGCAAATGGTTTAGCTTGTGTTAATTATGGTTTTCCTGTTATCGCTGATACTCCAATCCCAGAGATACTACCTACGGGTGTCTGTACTTACGAGCATGTCGTTTCAAACATTCCGCATGATGAGATTGTTCAAAAATCTATAGAGGTTAGGGGACTAAAGGTGACAGTATCTAAGGTCCCTGTGCCTGTTTCATATGGTCCTGCATTTGAGGGCGAGCGTGTAAGAGGTGATGATATCTATTTAGAAGCTGGTGGTGGAAGGACTACAGCTGTTGAATTGGTTACCTCCGCTGATTTGAACGAGGTAACAGATGGCAAGATAGAGGTTATAGGTCCTGATGTTAAGGATATCGAACCTGGTACAAAGCTGCCTTTAGCTATATATGTTCAGGTTGCAGGTAGAGAGATGCAGGATGACTTTGAGCCCATTCTTGAGAGACAGATCCATCATCTTATAAATTATGCTCAGGGAATAATGCATATTGGGCAGAGGGATATAGCTTGGATACGCGTTAGCAAGCAGGCAGTTGAAAAGGGATTTACACTATCCAATATTGGGGATATTTTACATGCAAAACTCCATCAGGATTTTGGTACAATTTTTGATAAGGTTCAAATTACACTATATACTGAACAGGACAAAGTGGACGAGATTCTTAAAAAGGCCAGGGCAATATATAAAAAGAGGGATGACCGAATAGCAGGGATGACGGATGAAGATACAGATCCCTTTTACTCTTGTACACTATGTCAGTCCTTTGCTCCCAATCACGTATGCATAGTAACACCGGAAAGAACCGGTCTCTGTGGCGCATATAATTGGCTTGATTGCAAGGCATCCTATGAGATAAATCCTACAGGACCCAACCAGCCAGTATACAAGGAAGAGGCGATTGATGAAGTACATGGCACTTGGAAGGGGACAGATGCCTTTGTTTCAAAGGCATCACGCGGCAACGTAACCACTGTGGATGCATATAGCATTATGAGAAATCCAATGACTTCCTGTGGATGTTTTGAGTGCATTGCAGCTCTCCTACCTACTTGTAATGGAATCATGACTGTAGACAGGGATACATCAGGGGAGACGCCATGCGGCATGAAATTTACAACGCTTGCTGGAACAGTAGGTGGTGGAAATGTAACCCCCGGTTTTCTGGGACATAGTAAATATTACATCACAAGTAAAAAGTTTATATCTGCTGAGGGTGGATTGAAACGCCTCGTATGGTTACCAAAGGCATTGAAGGAGGAAATAAAGGAGCGTTTTGATGCACGAGCTAAAGAGATAGGTATACCCGATCTTCTAGATAAGATAGCAGATGAAACAGTAGCGACAACAGAGGAAGAGGTGCTGGTCTATATTACTGAGAAGGGACATCCTGCTTTAGAGATGGATTCTATTCTGTAGCTGGCAATTGATTCTTCATTATTAAATTACGGCGCACTTCCTGAATATTATCATGATGTGCATTGTAAATTTTAATGAAATTTCTGATAGATATAATGAATTATTTTTATTAAAGGAGATAAAAAATGGGACTTACGGGTGTAGAAATCTATAAAATGTTACCGCAGACAAATTGCAAAGATTGTGGTGTTCCCACATGCCTCGCTTTTGCTATGAAGCTGGCAGCGGGACAGGCAGAGCTCGATTCATGTCCTCATGTCTCAGATGAAGCAAAAGAGAAACTATCTTCAGCATCTGCCCCGCCGGTATTGCCTGTTACAATCGGTTCTGGAGACAATGCTTTTAAAACCGGGGGAGAGACAGTCCTCTTTAGACATGAAAAGACATTTGTCAATCCTACAGGGATTGCGGTTTTAATTACAGACAAGATGAGTGATGGTGACATTGAGAAAAGATTGAAAAGTTTTAATGATCTCAAATATGAGAGAGTAGGTTTAATATTAAAGTCAGATATGATAGCTATTAAATCTGAGAGTGGAGATGCATCAGCATTTGAACAGCTTGTGAATAAGGTTAAGGGGGCAGTCGATTGTGGCTTGATATTGATGAGCGATAAAGTGGATGTGCTTTCTACCGGTGTTAAGGCTGCTGCGGATAGGCGTCCGCTTCTTTATGCTGCGACAAAAGAAAATGTTGAGGAAGTAGGTAATCTGGCAAAGGAGAACAAATGCTCGGTTGCTGTAAAGGGAAGCAGCATTGATGAAGTCATAGAGCTGACAAACAAGCTTTCCGATATGGGACTAAAGGAGATAGTTATTGATTCAGGATCCAGGAAGATGAAGAAGGCCTTTGAAGATCAGATCATCATTAGACGAGCTGCAATAAAGAATACCTTTAGACCTCTAGGATTTCCAACTATCACCTTTCCCTGTGATATGACTGATGATTTTATGGAAGAGACTTTAATAGCATCTACATTTATTGCAAAATATAGCGGGATAGTAGTACTCTCCGATCTTGAAGGATTTAGTCTATTCCCTCTCTTAGTTGAGAGGATGAATATATATACAGATCCTCAAAGGCCAATGGCTACTGAGCAAGGCATCTATGAGATAAATAATCCTGATGAAAAATCACCTGTTCTCATTACAACCAATTTTTCACTCACATATTTTATCGTTTCTGGTGAGATTGAGGGAAGCAGGGTTCCCACTTGGCTACTTGTAATGGATACAGAAGGACTATCAGTACTCACAGCCTGGGCAGCAGGAAAATTTGTAGCAGACGCTATTGGTCCATTTGTAAAGAAGAGTGGAATTGTGGATAAGATTTCCAATAAAACACTTATAATACCAGGTTATTCCGCCTCTATTAGCGGCGAATTGGAAGAGGAGTTATCTGATTGGAAGATCACAATTGGCCCAAGAGAGGCGGCTCACATTCCAGCATTCTTAAAAGAATACTCAGCATAGATAAAAGGAGGAATAAAGGAATGTCTTTTATACGCATAGGAGAAAATCTAAATGTAATGTCAAAGGTTCTTGGACCAGCAATGAAGGAGAGAAACGCTCGCCCTATACAGGAGATGGTTGAAAAGGAGGTTGAGGCAGGAGTTGATTATATTGATGTGAATATTGGACCTGCTAGAAAGGGTGGAGATGAGATGATGGAATGGCTTGTTAACACGATCCAGGAGGTTACAACTGATATACCGTTAGCCTTAGATACAACGAATATGGCTGCGACTGAGGCTGGATTAAAAGTATGCAAAATTCCAGCATTGATAAATTCTGTTTCAATTCAAACATCACGATTTGAATCTGGACTCAAACTAGCTAAACAATACAATGCTGATCTCATTGCCCTATTATGGAGCGATGATGGAATGCCTAGAGATGCTAATGAGAGGGCTATGCATATTGTTGATTTTGTACAGAAAGCAACTGAGTTGGATATACCAATTGAAAAATTATGGGTTGACCCTATTGTTTCTCCCATATCTGTAGAAATAAATCAGGTAAAGGCCTGTGTGGAATGCATGGGCATGCTGAAGGATATTGCCCCTGGAGCAAAGTCAACTGTTGGATTGTCCAATGTCTCCAACGGAGTTCCCGACGAGTTGCGTCCTTGGTTAAATATACCATATCTGATAATGCTTATGAAGAATGGTCTTCATTCAGCTATTGTTGATGCTTTTGATGATGATCTTAATAGTGTTGTTAATGGTGAGAGGGAGAATCTTACCAAACTGGTTCACAGCATAATGGATGGAGAGAAGGTGGACATGAATACCCTTTCTGAAGATGAGGTCAAATATGCAAAGAGCGTAAAGGTTTTGATGGGCGAATCACTATTCTCTGACTCTTGGCTTGAGGTTTAATATTTTAATGAATAATTGTTTACAATATGAATTTATCAAAGTTAAGAAATTCTTTTAATGAAAGAGAATAATAAGCATCAATTAATTCAAAAACGATATTTACATGTTGAATGAGTAAATACAAGCCCCCTTTAAGGGGGCTTGTATTTTATATAGCCTAATTTAACATTGTTACAACAAGATATTTATTTGAGAGTCAATTATTTATTGACCTATTATTGTTAAACAGTTTATTATTATTATGAGTTTGTAAATAAGGATATATGTAAAATGAAAATAGCGATTACAGGGAAGGGTGGAGTAGGGAAAACCAGCCTATCAGCTTTACTTATCAATCATTTAGCAGAAAAGGGAAAGAGGGTGATTGCGGTTGATGCGGATCCAGATACAAATTTAGCATCTGCGCTAGGCTTTTCCGATGCAGAAGATATTGTTCCAATTTCTGAGATGAGTTCCCTTATAGAGGAAAGAACTGGAGCCAAACCTGGTTCATCCGGTTCATTCTTTAAGCTCAATCCAAAAGTTGATGATCTTCCCGAAAAATTATCTAAGGTAAAGAATAATATTCGCTTAATGGTGATGGGTACTGTTAAAAAGGGTGGGAGTGGGTGTGTATGCCCTGAGAGCGTTCTATTAAAAAACCTCATCAATCATCTCGTGCTGCATAGAGATGATGTCGTGATAATGGATATGGAGGCCGGGATTGAACACCTTGGCAGGGGTACATCTTCTGTTGTAGATGCTCTGATTGTTGTGGTTGAACCTGGTATGAGAAGCATAGAGACATCCAATAAGATTAAGGCTTTATCAACTGATCTAGGAATTAATCGCATGGCCATTGTAGGGAATAAAATTCGGAAGAAGAGTGATGAGGATTTTATCAAGGAGAATATTAAGGGGATTGATATTATAGGATTTATTCCTTTTGATGATAATTTAATAGAATCTGACATGAAAGGAATTCCAGCTTCATCCTACTTTTCTGAAAATATTGAAATCATTATACAAAAGATTATTTATCCTAATACTGAAGATCAATAATTTGCCTTATTAATTTTATTACTATGGGATATAAATTAAGTTATATGTTTTACATACAATGTATAATTATCAGGGCAAGAATGGGAGATTATGAGTAATGGATTCTGAATATGCCAAAACTCAGGTTATTCTATTAGAGTTAAGGATATCAGATGTAATGCGCAAGGATGTTATAACCCTGCATCCAAATGATAAAATGAGTCATTTACGTGAGACACTCAAAAGCTATCGCATATCAGGCGTACCGATTATTGATGGAGATGAACTTGTTGGAATAATCAGTATTGAAGACCTGATTCGGTGGTTAAGCGATGGTGGTGGTGACTATGCTGTTAGCGATAAGATGACGAGAAATCCTGATTGCTTTTTTGCAGATCAACCCTTAATGCAGGTAATGAGACTTTTTGATGAATTAGGCTATGGCAGATTCCCGGTTCTTGACAGAAAGAGCAAGCGCATGGTAGGAATTTTAACTAAGGGTGATATCATTGAAGGTGTAATGAGAAAACTGGAACATGAGTATAAGGAAGAGGAGATTCGACAATACAGAGCGAGTCATATCTTTGAGGATATTATTGCTGATTATAAGGAAATTAATCTTATCTATCGTGTTATTGGACAAGATTTCGAAAGAGCTGGTTTAGCTTCTACCAGCATGAAAAGGAATTTCAAACGCCTAGGCATCAGGCCAGATATTATTCATAGATTAGCCATTGCCTCATATGAGGCAGAAATGAATGTAGTTATTTATACAAATGGCGGAATTATGGAATACAGGGTGACACCTGATGAAATCTATTTAAAGATTGAGGATCAAGGTCCAGGGATTGAGGACATTGATAAAGCCCTTGAGCCGGGTTATTCTACTGCTGCTGACTGGATAAGAGAACTCGGATTTGGCGCTGGAATGGGGCTTTGTAACATCAAAAAGAATGCTGATAAGATGGAAATCAATTCGATACCAGGTGTGGGTACCACTCTGATAATTAGAATACTAACCGAGGATTCCAATGAAATTGAGTCAAATAGCTAAAGATCTCGAATTTGAGATTAGGACTGCAGCTGATTACCTGGATGTTGATGTAACGAGGGGCTACTCAAGCGATTTGTTGAGTGATGTAATAGCCAATGCCAATGAGGGTGATCTATGGGTAACATTACAGACACATCAGAATATTGTTGCAGTAGCTGTAATGAAATCCCTTGCTGCTATAGTATTAGTCAATGGAAGAGAGCCAGAAGAGGGAACTAAGACAAAAGCAGAGGATGAGAATATCCCTATTATGATTACCAAGATGTCGACCTTTGAATTGATAGGAAGATTATTTAATATGGGAATTGTTGGTCGATAGTGTGAAATGAAATAATAATCTAATATTGTAGCATTTCCATTGATAAGAGTGGAAAGAGGGAAGACATCAAAGTGTTGCGTGTATTTAATGCAGATCTACATATACATACCTGCCTCTCGCCTTGCGCTAGCCTTGACATGACGCCACAGAAGATTATCCGTGAGGCTGTTCGTAAGAAATTATCAATAATTGCCATAACAGACCATAATAGCGCTGAGAACGTGGAAGCTGTGATAAGGGCAGCCCGGTATGCTGATCTAACTGATCTACTTGTGATTCCTGGAATGGAAGTTACAACCTCTGAGGAAGCGCATATTATCGCACTCTTCACATCGGTAGATAATGCTGTATCAATGCAGGAGATTGTCTTTGATCACCTGCTCCCTGGTGAAAATGATGAGGATTTATTTGGATTACAGGTCATTGCAAATGAGCACGACGAGGTTGAGGGATTAAATGATAGGTTGCTAATTGGCGCAACTACAATGAGCGTTGATGAGGTCATTGAAACAATACATAAATTACAGGGTCTGGCAGTGGCCGCACATATTGATCGTGAAAGTTATAGCCTCATTGGTCAACTGGGCTTTATACCAGAGAATTTGGAGCTTGATGGGATTGAGGTTTCGAGAAGATTGACCATTGACAAGGCGAAATTTCAATTTAGGGAATACACTAAATTTCCATTTGTTATCTCATCCGATGCTCACAATTTAAATGAGATCGGAGTCTGTATAACCTCTATAATTCTTGAAAAACTATGTATGAATGAGTTTAGAATGGCCTTAGAGGGCAGGGGAGGGCGTCAGGTTTTAAGTGAGCCTAAGGAGGGACAAGGTTTATTTTGATATGGAAGATCTTTCTCTACACATACTAGACATCGTTGAAAATTCTCTCTCAGCCGGGGCAACACTCGTTGAAATTATCATTTGTGTTGATACTAAAAACGATCAGCTTATGATCACAATCAGAGATAACGGCAAGGGTATGGATAAAAATATGTTGAATAATGTGCGCGATCCATTCATCACAACGCGCACAACGAGGAGAGTAGGTTTAGGGATATCCTTGCTGGAACAATCTGCACTTGAAGCAGATGGAGATATTGTCATTTCATCTGAGTTAGGCAAGGGCACTGAGATAATTGCGACTTTCAAGAATAGCCATATTGACCGCAGACCCCTTGGCGACATTGGGTCTACAATTATTTTACTGATTCATGGAAACCCAGATATAGATTTTATATATGAGACCAATTATGATGGCGTTGAAATGAAACTCGATACCAGAGAGATCAAAGCAGAACTTGAAGGAGTCAGCATCACTACCCCAGCGGTATTAAAATTGATAAGGGATTTATTTGAAGAAATGCCTGTATTTTAGTAGATCGAATCTATTATGCCTTTGAATTATATTGCAGAGGTATAGCGAATCTCTTTGTTTTCAGAATCTTCATAGAATTTTACATTCTCTAATTTCTCATCAATTAGTCTTACCTGTTTTTTTATTTTAATTAGGGTACCAGGATAAACCTCATTCTTTATTACAACAATGGGTTCTCTTTCGAATTTTAGCTTTCCCTCTATTTCATTGTATTGTTCTGATAACTCCTTGAGTTCTTTGTTGCGTATGGTAAGATCAGATAGTAGGCTTAAGCAAGCCTTTTTCTTTATTGGCGGAAGTATAGAAATAAAATCCTTAGGGTTATGAAACAACTCCTCTCCATAGCTGGTTCTTATCTTTTCTGTAATCTCCTCAATCTCACTCTTTAAAGGATCAATTCTCTCTTTTATTTTCATAAGATCTCTATCGATATATAGGCTTCGCCCCACAGCGAGGATAGTCTTGTTTTCCTTAGGAACACCTGAGACATTTACGATGATCTCATGTAAAGCTAATGCTTCTCCCCCAATGATCTTTCCATGCTTATGGGTTAATTCTATTTTATCGTTTGAAAAGATATAGCTATTGATAATTGAATCCTCTACCTCAATGTCACCCGCTTCAATAGTGGAATTCAATATAAATTTTGATTTCACCCTGCCCATTGCTCTAACAATGGTTGATCCTTTGCCAGAGATGCCAGAATTAACTATAACATCACCCCCAGCTTCAACAGTGGCATCATCAATATTATTCTCTACTTTGATGTCTCCCTTTGCCTTGACTGAAAAACCTGGTAGGATTGAATCAAAAATATGTACTGATCCATTGAAATCGATATTTCCTGTTTCATAGTCAACATTCCCCTTGACAGTAGCTACAGGAGATACTGAAACCTTATTCCCAATTATCTCTAGACATCCATCTATAGCTGATACATAAATTAACTCATCGGCAGATTGAATGATATTCTTCGCTCTTATGTACCCTTCCTTATTTTCAATAATTGCCTTTGCGGTCTCTCCATAAATATTGTATCCGTCCACAGGTTCTACTGGTGGTATCTTTTGTAATATCTTTTCTCCTTTGTGTATGCTAACAATTGAATTCACCTCTCTATAGTCAATACTCCCATCATCCAACATCTTTCCAGCCTTCTTCTTCATCTCTACTATGGGAATGTAATATTCATTATACCCATTGACCGGATCTTTCCCTGCAGCTACTACTAATCGATTGATCCTTGTAGAGTTAATATCAATTTTTTCCATTTGATCCATTATTGACTTTTCATCTAGAGAAGCAAGAATGCGATTCTTGGATAAAACCTCACAAATCTCTTGATAGGTCGGTATCTTTTGAAACTTTGTAGGATAAATTAAATAGTAGGCCTTAAGCTTATCCTTTGTAATCTGTAAAGTAGAGTGTAATACAATTTGTGAACTATTCCTGTTAAAGACAACAAAACCATACTGAGACGCCCTGTAAACCGAGGATATTTCATCAAAAATAATTCCATTGGCCGCTTTTATGGAGATAAAGTTCTCAATGTTATAGTAGTTATAGCCATCATCCAAATGAAGAACAACATCATCAGATGAATCAACATTGACAACCTTAGCGATAATTTCATTCTTGGCTACAAAATTATTGGGTGATGAGATTACTATAGACTTGTTTCCATCCTCATCAGTTTTTTCAACCAAGATTTTAGTTACCTTTGGATCAAAATAGAATATGATTAATTTCAATTTTGCACATTCCTATACTTTTATAATAAAAGAGGGCATAATAATAGTCTCTCGATCTTATTTTCATTATTATAAACAGGAGGAACAAAATAAATGACAGTTTGTATTAATTATACATGAAGATTTGATATTAGCAAGTGAAAATAATAGTATAATAGAGGACTAAAGGTAAATGAATCAATTCAGTGAAATCTAAGGGATTTATGTTATAATTTGAAAGTGATAATTGGGGATTGAAATCTTGTATAAGTAACGCTTTTCATTCCAAAAAGATTAAGCGTATATATTTAAGCATAATAGTAGTTTGCTATAACTTTGATCTTGCAGAAGTAGATCCTAAATGATTCCCTTCTCAATCATCAACTCAGCGATTTGGATTGTATTCAACGCAGCGCCCTTCCTTATATTATCTGATACTATCCACATGTTGATACCATTAGGAATTGAGTCATCCCTTCTGATTCTACCTACATAGACATCATCCTTGCCTGCAGCGTCGACAGCTAGGGGGTAATGATCATGGGCTGGATCATCAATGATCGAAATACCCTTTGTGTTGCTCAACAGCTCTTTGGCATATTCAGGTTCCAATCTTCTTTCAGTCTCAATGTTTACCGATTCGGAATGACAATAATATACAGGTACCCTTACTGTGGTTGCAGTAATTTTTATAGAGTCATCTCCCAAAATCTTTTTTGTTTCATCTACCATCTTCATCTCTTCTTTTGTATAACCATTCGGCATAAAAACATCAATGAAGGGTAGGGCATTAAAGGCAATCTGATGAGGGTAAACTGACTTCCGTGGTTCTTTGCCTTCAAGGATGTCTTTAGTCTGTTTAGTTAATTCATCAATAGCTTTAACGCCAGTACCGGATACAGCCTGATAGGTGCTTACTACCACTCTCTTAATCTTCACTGCATCATGGATTGGTTTAAGGGGCAAAACCATCTGAATTGTGGAGCAATTCGGATTCGCAATAATACCCTTATGCCATTTAATATCATCTGGGTTGACTTCTGGGACAACCAAGGGTACATCAGGTTCCATCCTCCAGGCTGAACTATTATCCACAACAACACAACCTGAGTCAGCAGCATTTCTCGCTATCTGCTTACTTATTGTTGCCCCAGCGGAGAATAGCCCAATATCAAATCCCTTGAATGAGTCATCTTTGACAGGTTCTACCTCAACCTTTCTATTGCCAAAATCAATCGCTTTCCCTACTGATGATGAGCCAAGGAAGCGGATATTGTTAATTGGAAATTTTCTCTCAATCAATATCTTTCTAAACTCAATGCCTACAGCCCCTGTAGCACCTAGAATAACGACATTATATTTTTTCATGAGTTCACCTACTTCTTTCAACTGTATCTGATTAAATATGGTATAATTATAACCTCATCTCAACCTATTCATCATTGTTTATATTAGAATGAGTTCAGAAATAAAACCACTGATATACACAAAAAAAGTCAAGCACTTATTATTTTATGCTTCTATGATTGTGACGGATCATAACTCATCCATTAAAGATAAAGGATATTTTATCCGATTTAATACACATGGGGAAGAAAATATACATCATATCAACTATTACCATTTTTGTATTGATAGTTACAATAGCTATATATAATAGCCTGGTTTCAGGTAATCCTAATGAATTGAAAATTTTTTATCCAAAAGAGGAGATTGAAAGGGTTGAAAACTCTATAATAATTGATGGATTACATAAGACTAATGAATCATCAAATAATGGGGATAAGGTTGACATTCAAATAGGCTCAATAATCTATGATAACACATTTGATGACAGCTTTATTGATCAAGATGAAGAAGAAAAATATAATCAGAAAAAGCAAATTAAAAAGGATCGTAATTATAGAAGAGTTAAAAAATGTAAAATTGATAAAGGAAAAGACCTGATTGAACAATTAAGGAAAAAGGATAAAAAATGGCATCTGACATCTCATAAAATAAAGAATGATGAGAATCTTTGGTCGATATCGAGGAAATATAAAACTGATCACAGGTTAATAATCAGGGTTAACAATATTAAGGATGCTAATAGAATAATTGCAGGCAAAAACCTTCTTATACCCAATAAAAATTGTCTCAAATATAGAGTAAAGAAGGGTGATTATTTACTTAAAATATCAAAAAAATACAAGGTAGATGTTCAAAAGATAATAAATACTAATAAAATCAAAAATAATATAATAAAGATCGGCCAAACCATCTTTATACCGGATGCTGTTCAACCAATTTTATTAAGCAATAAAAATAGGAGATCAGAAAGATACTTAAATAAGCGACGAGCCAAACCAAAAAAATTTTATTGGCCAATAAATGGAAGAATTACTTCAGCATTTGGCAAAAGGATGGATCCCATAACCAAGAAAAAAAGATTTCATTGCGGTATAGATATTAGAGCGCCAATTGGCACACCAGTAAGGGCTTCTGCAATGGGAAAGGTTATATTCAGTGGGTGGAAGAATAAATATGGTAGGGTTATTGTTGTGAGACACGATAATAATTATATTACAGTATATGCACATAATAAAAAGAATATTGTAAAAACCAATGATAAAGTATATAAGGGGGAAACAATTGCATTTTCCGGTGCATCCGGGGCCGTAACCGGACCTCATCTACATTTTGAAATAAGGAAATATCTTACACCACTCAATCCTCTGAGGTTTCTTAGATAAAATGGTTTCATATAAATGGCTGCTTGTAACTCTATCTTCATTATTGGCATTGCGCTTAATTAACATCAATACATCCTACGCTGCCGCTTTAATTGACAAAGGCAATAATCGTAAATTAAAAATATTTTACACTAAAGATGATATTCGAGGATGGAATTCTGTTCTTATCGGAAAGGTAATAATGATTGGCACTAGTTTGAAATCAAAAGAAAAGATGCCCCAGAGTAAAATACATGAGAATACTAGAGCAACAGTAAGGCTTTACTCTTCCGAAGGAATAAAGATAAACGATATTTTGTACATTATTAACGAAAAAAATCTTATTATCGCTAGAATAACAGTTTTATCTATATTTTATAGCAAAACCTTTGGTTTCCTTTTGGTTGGAGATGGGAATCTAATTCTTGCGAATATTGGAGATAGAGTCGTCCATAGACGTGAAGCAGATTATTCTAAATACGCTTTTGCACACAATGCCAGGGGTGATTATTATTCAGATATTGGACAAACTGGAAAAGCCATTAGTCATTATAATAAAACATTGAAACATGACAGCGGTAATCCGGAAGCTCATCTTTCACTAGGGTATATCTATCTTAATAACAATATGTTAAATTTTGCTTATAAAGAATTTCATGAGGCCTATAGGTGGATAGGCAGATTATACGACAATGAGGACAAATATTTATTGCTAAAGGGATTGGTGGAGACTAGATATAAAGAGGTTTATTACCAAAGTCTTCCAAAAGAGATAAGACTAAACTATATAAATGATGGAATTAAATATTCTAAGGAGGCATTAAGAATATATCCCAATTCCAAGGAGGTTAACCTGTATCTTGGGATGTTTTATTATAAGAATCCTGAACCCAATGATATTGATGCCAAGAATCAATTTCTTAAGGTAATTGATCTCGATCCCAATAACATTGATGCATATATTGCCCTGGCGGAATTGTATTATAAGCATAGAAACAACAAAAAGGCTAGGCAATATGCAGAACAGGCATTAAGAATTGACCCTCTTAATAAAAGAGCTAAGTTTATCATAAGCATCTCAGAATAATTAATTATAACAAGCTCAAAGTGATTTCAGAAACAATGATAGTATTAGTGTAATGAGTGGGTAAGACAGTGGCTTTCGCCACCGCTTGATATTCGTTCTTTGATACAAATGAGTAAAGTGAGACAAGTCCTTTTTTTTGAAAGAATCTGTTAGGGATTCTCAAGTTGTCTTTGACCGAAATACGCTTTTTCTTCATGCACCGAAGTCTCCGACGAATCA